>CABMDX010000074.1 GCA_902385025.1 uncultured archaeon
GATCCCGAGGAATAGGGGCGGGCAGGCATTGGCTGCACGCTCCTCAACGGCCTTGAGGATGAATTCAAAGGGATCGTCTGCAGGATTCAGCATTCCCACAAGGCTCATATTCTCAGATCCTGCCCCTTTGGGAAAGGCGGTGATCTTCAAGCCGCTGCCCGCCACCAGATCCACGATCACATCCGGCATTCCTGGGCCGGTGTTGTCTCCGCTGTTCTGGCGTGTCAAGGGATCTACGGCGTTTGGCCGCAGCGGAATCTGCCTCGTCGCCATCCGCACGCCTTCGGCTATTGCTGCCTGCAGATCAAAGTCGATTGCAAGATCTCGGCCCATTTCCACGCGAAAGATGGGAAGTCCGGTATCCTGACAGAGAGGCACCCCCTTTTTGCCGGCAATTTGCACATTCTCCAGCATGAACTGCAATTGAGAGCGCGCCAAAGGGTTGTTCTCCCGGCGTCCTGCCTCCTCGAGTCTCTTTATAACCCAATCTGGCAGGGTGGTCTCTGCCCGTTTCAGCGCCGTTACAGTGGCCTCTACCACCTGAGATCTCATGCCTTCTGCCCCTTCTTTCCCGGTGCGATTTTGATGGGCCTGGATTGCTCTGGAAGCTGGAGACGTGTTACCTTTCCCAGAGCCCTTTCCATGGCATCTTTATGCAGGTCTCCGGACGTATGGATGCCGCCGGGCGTGCCGCGCACAGCGCGACAGGGATACTGCTGGCAAAAAAGGCCGGTCATTGATGGCGCCTCATCTACCGTTTTACCCACCAGACCCTCGGCAGCGTGCCATGTAGCGCCGCAGGGCGAGCCGCGCAGGACATTAACCTTACTGATGCGCCCATCTTTCGTCTCCACCTCCAGCTCAGGCTTACCCAGGCGCTTTGCAAACTCGTCGATGACCGGAACCCCGCACTCTTCCAGGGTGCAGCAGATCTCATCCACCTCTATGTGAATGTTGTACTGCTCGGCAATACTCTCCAGCTCACCGATGGATCCAGCTCTTCCGATGCCGCCTGGAATTATAACTGCTTTTACGCCATTTCGCCCTGCCATGCGCACGATTTCAGGTGTCAGGTCAGGGTGAAAGGTGTAAAGAATCAGCAGGTCCGACTGAAAGATCCTGGAATCCAGATTCAGCTCCCTGACAAACTCTTCCGGGTCCTCAATGAAGCCCGGAAGCACTTGGGGAACATCTACTGAGACAACCTGAAAGTCCGTCCTGGCTTTGATGGTCTCCAGCAGACGCTCGCCATATTTTCCCCGTTTAACTACGCCAACCAGCATGCTAGAAGCTTCGCGAGGCGTGTTAATATTCTTTGCTAAATAGCCGAAAGAAAGGATATTTATGAGGCCGCCAGAACTATAGGATCATGATACCGGCCGTGCTCATTGCGGGCACTCATAGCGGTGTGGGAAAGACCACAGTGACTCTTGGCATCATGGCCGCACTTCGTGCCCGAGGCCTCATTGTCCAGCCCTTCAAGGTTGGGCCCGATTTCATCGATCCGTCCCATCATACGGCCATTTGCGGTCGCCATTCGCATAATCTCGACCCATTCATGATGGGGGCAGATGGCGTGCGCCGCTGCTTTTTTGGTGCTTTGCAGGGTGCAGACGTGGCCGTGGTGGAAGGTGTCATGGGCCTGTACGATGGCATGGATGCGAGTGAGACTGGCAGCAGCGCTCAGGTAGCCAAGATCCTGGATATTCCGGTTCTTCTGGTTATCAATGTGCATGGCATGTCGCGCAGCGCCGCTGCCATGGAGAAAGGCTTTGCGACCTACGACCCAGGCGTGCGGCTGGCGGGCACCATCCTCAATCGAGTGGGCTCCTCCCGCCATATCGCGATGTTGAAGGGCTGCATGCAGCGGCCCATATTCGGAACTCTGCCCCGTGACAGGGAACTGGAGATGAAGAGCAGGCACCTGGGACTCGTGATGGGCTTTGAAAAGCAGCACGATCTGGAGCTGCTTGCCGCCTTCCTTGAGGAGCATGCCTGCATAGACGATATTCTGTCGCTCGCGCCAATTCCTTCTCTGGCAATAGAAGGGAGTGCGCCGCAAGAGAGCACCGTGAAGATAGGCGTGGCCAGGGATGAAGCCTTCTGCTTTTATTATCAAGAGAACCTTCGCGAACTGGAGAGGCATGGCGCAGAGCTGGTTTTCTTCAGCCCGATGCATGAAGATCTTCCCCCGGTGGATGGGCTGTACATAGGCGGCGGTTATCCCGAGCTGCATGCTGCAGAGCTTGAGGCGGCGCCTGCCACAAGACAGATAAAAAAAGCTTCCACGGATGGCATGCCCATCTACGGAGAGTGCGGAGGCTTGATGTATCTGGGATGCAGCCTTGATTCTGATGAGCGCTCTTTTAAGATGGCCGGAGCCCTTCCCGGCGCTACTATTATGACGAAAAAGCTTCAGGCGCTGGGCTATATGGAAGCAGATGTGGTAGGGCCCAACCCGCTGGCCCGGGTGGGCAGGACAGTTCGAGGACATGAATTTCACTACTCGCGTTTTGTCCCTGAAAGAGATGCCCGCTTCGCTTACAGCCTGCTCAGGGGAAAGGGGATCCAGGATGGCAGAGATGGTCTGGTGGAGCATAGTACAATGGGAGGATACCTCCATGCGCATTTTTATTCCTGTGACATCTTTCCATTTATCGAGACCTGTAAAGCCTATAAGCGGCGCTGATTCAAGGACGGGTTGCAGCTGGGGGAAAAAATGTCTTGAAGGGTTCTCCTTTTTCAGAAAGGTCCATGAGAACGTTATGAGCCAAATTTATGCAGAAATCTCGCATAGAAGCTCTATCCAGTAGGCTGCACCATGGTAAGTGATAATCAGCTCAGAAATTTTTGGAGGTTGCCGGTGGATCTGCAATTTTATCATAGATGCACTTGAATTTTATCTTATGCATAATCTTAATCCACAATGAATATCTGCGGTCCTATAAAATGTCTAATCGAGAAAAGCTTAAATTCATATGTGAATTGTATAGCGACCATACAGTAAATGGAGTGTATTATCATGAGCAAGATAACAAATGGACTTGTCGTCTTCTCTCTCCTGATGGCCCTCTCTCTGGGAGTTGCCTTCGCTGAGTCTGAAGTCGCCGCAACTGAGAATGTAACCGAGAACGCCAGCGCTAATGAGAGCGTAAGCGAAACCGAGCCTGCGACCATTAACGCCACAAACGAGACAAATACAACCGTAACTGAACCAGTCAAGGTGTAAAACAAGCACTGGCCAGAATCTGTTCTCGTCCATACGGACGGAGATTAAAGCAGGATTTTCCTGCTCTTCATCTTTTCTTGAATCGTATGATACATGAGCTAATGAATTCCTTTGTTAAGAATCAAAGAATACATAGAGATTTTTAGGAAGGCTTATATTTTTCTGGGATTACTACGATCGAGGTGTAAATATGAGAACTACAAGCATATTGATACTGGTCGCCACATTGATGGCATTTTCAGCAGGGCTAGCATTGGCGGAAGACGCCCTGAATGTTGATAACACCACTGCCGCCCAGAGTGTAACAAATCAAACAGACGTCGCTATGCCTCAGGAAACCGTTTCCAAATACACGCAGCTCTCCAATTATACCAAGGAAGCTCCAACCGTCCTGGGAGAAAGCATCTCCAAGGAATACTCGGACGTCTCAAAGATCGCAGATCGAACCAGTGTATTCAGCCGCGAGGCAGACTCTACCACGCCCTCCGTAAAGGTTCGCATCACCAACATCAACACGGGAGAAAACAAGTGGGTCGAGGTAGCCAACCAGGCAGTCGGCTCCTGGGATATGACAGGATGGACACTGGTTTCAGCCGGAAACGCAACCTTCACCTTCCCTGCTCTTTCTCTGGATATGGGAACTTCGATCCGGATCCATGAGGTAAGCGGAATTCCCACCAAGACGGACATATATACCAACAGCACAGCGCCCCTATGGACTGATAACATGATCACTCTGCAGGATGCTGCCGGAAATGCAGTATCCAAATATGACATTTCTGCAGCCCCAACGCAAACAGTCTGGGTTAATCCTCTGAACAGATTGATCCAATACTAGCGTCATCCTGCATATATTTGATCCCCGTCCTTATGGGCAGGGGGTTTCTTTTTTCCAGACATTCGCCCAACAAATCAAGGCTGCAAAACAGGGCGATGGGGGCCAATTATGATGCAGTTTAAGTACGTGTTTAGCTCCTCATAACCAGCATCATTGAGCTGAATTGATGATATCTTCTACGTTAAATCCTGCAAGGTAAACTTGCAACCGCATAGCCGATCGGTAGCGATTTTGGATTTTGACAAATA
>CABMDX010000075.1 GCA_902385025.1 uncultured archaeon
GAGCTCCTTGGCTGTCCTGATGCGGCAGGCTATATCTCCACTGGCGGCACGGAGTCGAACATCCAGGCCATCCGGGCAGCCAGAAACGAGGCCGGCAAGAAGAATGGAAATATCGTCGTTCCCGCCTCGGCCCACTTCTCTTTTGATAAGATCGGAGATCTTCTTTCTCTGGAGGTTCGTAAAGCCGAGCTTGACGAAAGCCTCCGGGTCGACCTCTCCTCGGTGGAATCCCTGCTGGATGATCAGACAGTGGCTCTGGTGGGCATAGCCGGCACCACGGAATTCGGCCAGGTGGACCCTATCGAGGACCTGGCCAAAATGGCGTTGGAGCGTAATTGCCATCTTCATGTCGATGCCGCTTTTGGTGGCTTTGTCCTGCCCTTCCTCGAAGGCGACTGGAATTGGGATTTCCGCGTGCCAGGCGTTTCCTCCATCACCATTGATCCCCACAAGATGGGCATGAGCACCATTCCTGCGGGAGGGCTTCTGTTTCGAGGCCAGGAGTGCCTGAGCCATCTGGAGACCGAGACTCACTACCTGACCAAGGCCCGTCAGGCTTCGCTGACAGGCACAAGAAGCGGCGCTGCAGCGGCGGCGACCTATGCCGTCATGATGCATCTGGGGCGAGAAGGCTTCACGAAAATGGTGGACAATTGCATGGATCTGACGCGCCACCTTGTGAGCGGCGCAAGGGAAATCGGAGTCGAGCCTGCGATAGAGCCAATCATGAATGTGGTGGCCTTAATTGTACCGTCTCCTGCAAAGGTGCGCGAGAGGCTGATGGAGCGCGATTGGCATGTTTCCATGACAAGAGAGCCCAATAGATGCCTGCGGCTGATACTCATGTCTCATGTGACCCATGAGAATATCGAGCTGTTTCTGGCGGATTTGAAGGATATTTTAAAGGATTTTTAATTTTTTGAAATTTGTCTAAAATAGAATTGGGCATGGCTCTCAAAAGGGCCACGTCTACAATAGCAAGATATCTGATATTTTTACACTTTATGGCCGATAGCGAAGCGCCTCATTACCTTGTCGACCTGGATCTTAACTGCGTCGCCTACCTTTGTGTCTGCAACGAAGATCACAAATCCTTCAACTCTGGCAATGCCGTCGCCTTCGCGGGCAATGTCCTCAATCTTGACATCGTACTCTTTTCCAACTTCTACCGGAGCAGTTGGAGCGGATCCACCATTGGAGGACCCTACATCGCCTCTAAACAAATCTTCACCGTCCTTTCGCGAAAACTTGAAAACAGTTTTGCGCGACTATTGTGCTCGCCATTTGACTATTAAATCCTTTTGCTCCCTCTGATTCGATGCCAATTTATTTCAGTTTGAAGTGCACTATCCCTCCAGCATGGACCCTCTGGAAAGGTACAGAGAAATTGTCCCGGACTATTCTGGCTTCCGGGCCATTCAGAGCCTGCCGCTCTACAGCTCAGGCCGCATCAACCTGCTCAAGATTGAGAGGGCATCTCTCTTGGAGAGCCTGAAGGCGCATGAAGTCGGCTATAAAATATTTGATTGGTACCCTCTCGGCCTGAAGCTGGATATAGAGAGCCCTGGCAAGCTCATGGAAAACCTCCTGGGCTACCTGCATATCCAGGAGGAGCTGTCCATGGTCCCCCCATTGATTTTGGATCCACAACCTGGCGAGAGAATTCTGGACCTTTGTGCCTCTCCTGGCAGCAAGACCTCGCAGATATCTCAAATGATGCAGAACAAGGGCCTTGTCATAGCCAATGAGCCATCCCTGGCAAGGGTCGCACCTCTGAGGTCCAACTGCGAGCGTCTGGGAGTTATGAATGTGGCCATCACCCGCTACGACGGACGGAGATTTCCGCATGGGCCTTTCGACCGGATTTTGGTGGATGCCCCATGCTCCAGCGAAGGCAGGGAGAGAAGGGGACCGGGAGTCCTTGCCAGAAGCAGCATCAATCGTTCGCTGGACCTGCAGAAGCTGCAGATAGGCCTCCTAAAAAACGCACTGCGTCTGGCAAAGCCCGGAGGAGTCGTAGTCTACTCCACCTGCACCTATGCCCCGGAGGAAAATGAGCTGGTGGTGGAGACTGCCCTAAGTGAGGCGAGGCTGGAGAAGATATCGATCCCGGGCCTCAAAGAATGCCCGGGAATTACTGTTTGGAGCGGCAGGCAGATGGATGAGAGTCTCAGGCGCTGCGCTCGCTATTATCCTCATATTAACGATACAGGAGGCTTCTTTGTCGCCAGGCTCATCAAGAATTAGGAATGTCTTCGAGCCGATGGAACGCGAAGAGGTGGCGAAGCTATGGAACGAGCGCTTTTCCATTCCCGTGGAAGTCTTCTCTGGCTTTCTATTTTTCCGAAAGGCCAGAAGCGTTTGGGCCATCAGCGAGTCAGATTTGCCGCGCCTAAGCTACGAGAGCCTGGGCATGCGTATCATGAGCCTCAAGGACCGTCCCTGGAAGCCGACCACCTCCGCCCTGCAGATCTTCGGGAAGCATGCCGCAAGAAATCTCATACATCTGGACGAGCATGAGGCCACCCTCTTCTTGCAGGGCGAGAGCATTCCACTGACGATGAAGATTCAATCGGGGCTCGAGTCAGGGTATGTGGTAGTATTTTATAGAGGGGAGGTGCTAGGGTGCGGTCTGTACTCACATGGAAAGCTGATTTCCCAGATTCCAAAGAGCCGCAGAATGGCAGATACCGGGGAGAGAGTGGATATTGATGATATCGGATGTCTCTGAGCTTATGGAAACGGACGCATCTTTGCAAAGCCCCTATTCCGATTTTGATGAGCTGAAAAAGCTCTGGCGCGAGCCGTTGCGCCTCTTTCGTCTGGCCAGAGCATTGCAGAATAAAAGAGGCAAGAACGATGTCTCATTTGTCATAAATCGAAATATCAACTTTACCAATGAATGTGTCGGAAGCTGCAAGTTTTGCTCTTTTAAGCATTCCAAGAGATATCTGCTCACCAGAGAGCAGATCCTGGAGCGGGCTGCCGGCGCAGAGAAGGAGGGCGCGACTGAGATCTGCCTGCAGGGCGGGCTCGCGCCAAAGATGCATCTGGAGGATTACTGCGAAATCCTCGAGAACCTGCACCGTGCCTTCCCCAGGATTCATTTGCATGCCTATTCCCCGATGGAGGTTATGCATATGTCCCGCAATTCTCATGTGGAAGTGAAAGATGTTCTTGCTGAGCTGAAAAAGAGCGGCCTTGGCTCCATGCCTGGCACGGCAGCAGAGATCCTGGTAGACAGGGTGCGTGAGAAGATCTGCCCGGAGAAGCTCAAGACAAAAGAATGGCGAGAGATTATCACAGCGGCTCATTTGCAGGGAATTTTCTCCACATCCACCATTCTCTACGGCCACGTGGAGAGCTTCGAAGATCGTCTCATTCATCTGCAGATTCTGAGGGAAATTCAATCTGAGACAAAGGGGTTTACAGAACTTGTGCTGCTTCCCTTTATTCCCGAGAGGAATCTGCTTGGAAAGTCCGCTCGGAAGACGGATCTGCTCGATCATCTGAAGATGCATGCCCTGGCCAGGGTTGCTCTGTATCCCGAGATCACCAACATCCAGGCGAGCTGGACAAAGTTGGGTCGCACTGTGGCCTCTGCCGCTCTCGAGTGGGGCGTAAACGACCTGGGAGGGACGCTTATGGATGAAGGCATAGCCCGCAATGCCGGGGAAGAGCCACACATCTCTGCACAAGAGCTGATAGCACTTATCGTTGGGCGCAAGAGAAAGGCCTGGCAGAGGACGACTCTATATGAACGAGCTTGAATCCTGCCTCATGAAAATCTTGAAGAATTTATATTGAAAACGCTTCCCGATCGCAGACCTCCATCAGGATAATTTATTCCAAAATATTGAATTTTATAATTGCGGCATGAGATCCAACGATAGCTTTACATATTTTGTAGATCTTCTTAAAATTTGGTGGGGATCATTAGAATAATAATGGTTATCTTAATCATTTCGCTGGCCGCAATGCCCATATCTCAGTGCTCTGCGACATCGAGGGAGGTTACTGTTTCCGGTTCTTCAACCGTTATGCCTCTGGCTGAAGCGGCTGCGGAGATATTCAATGTTCAGCAGAATAATTATACCGTAACCGTTACTGCCGGAGGCACCGGCGCCGGCATCACTGGAATTGCAGAACGCAAGTATAGCGTTGCGATGGCCTCCAGAGAAATCACCGCCGATGAAAGAAATAGATACGGCAACCTCTTCCAGGAGTTTTTGATCGGCCTGGATGGAATATGTCTTGCGGTAAGCGAAAATATTTACGAATCAGGAGTGAAGAGCCTGAGCCGGGAGCAGGTTCGCAAGATATATTTGGGAAATATAACCAATTGGAAGGAGGTTGGCGGCCCTGATAGGGATATTTATGTAATTTCCCGGGAAGAAGGTTCTGGAACCAGGGATAATTTCAATGAGGAAATCTTTGGCAGCACGGATGCGGAAACACCGGGAGTCGATACAGTAGCTATGGGAAGCGCCGAGGTCAAGACGGCGATAGCGGGAAGCGATAAGGCCATAGGGTATCTCGGATTCAACTATCTGGGAAGCGGCGTTCGAGCCATTGCCTTCAATGGAATCATGCCAAGCTATGAGAACATAAAATTGGACCTTTACGAACTGCACCGCCATCTCTACTTCTACACCTTCGGCGAGCCTCAGCCCGGTGCGAGGGCATTCATAGACTTCGTGAGAAGCCCAAAAGGCCAGAAGATTGCAGCAGAAGAGGGATTTGTGCCGATATGAAACGTACATTAACCTTACATAATAGAAATGGCAACCACAGAGATCTGATGAGAGTCATGAGCAAGCTGATGATCATGCTGCTGATCATATCTTTTGCAGCGGTTGCGGGCGAAGGCAAAGAGCAAAAGGTTGCCATCTCCGGATCGAGTACGGTTATGCCTCTGGCAGAGCTTGCAGCCGAGGAGTTCAACCTGATTCAGAATATTTACCATGTGAGCGTTACATCCGGCGGGACAGGCGTGGGAATCGTCGACGCGGCTGAGGGAAGATCTGATATCGCCATGGCATCCAGAGAAATCCAGCCGGTGGAGCGCCAGAGATTCGAGTCTCCTAAAATGAGATTCAAGGAGTTCCCGGTAGGCTATGATGCTATATGTCTGGTGGTAAGCTCTGATGTATTCGACTATGGCGTGACCACTCTTACAACGGATGAGCTAAAGCAGATCTATGCCGGCGACATAAACAATTGGGATGAAGTTGGCGGACCGGATGCGGAGATATTCGTCATTGGAAGGAAGCCCGGTTCGGGAACAAGGGATACCTTCAATGAGATCATTCTGGGCAGCAAAGAAGCCGAAGCACCGGGTGTCATAATAGAAGCCTCGGACAGCTCTGAGGTAAAAACTGCAATTCAGGGCAGCGATAACGCCATCGGATATATGGGTTACAGCTATATCCTGATGGGAGACACCAAAGTTGTCTCCTTGAACGGGGTTCAGCCGACTATTGAGAACATTAAGAGCGGGGCCTATCCGCTCGCTCGCAAGCTCTATTTCTATACACGGGGAGAGCCCAATCCCGGAGCTAGAGCCTTTATCGATTACATCCTCAGCCCAGCAGGCCAAAAGATCGCCATCGAAAATGGTTTCATTCCAATCTAAAGCCTGCAATAAATTTTTATCATTGATTAAGCGAGGCATCAAATGCAAATTACAGACCACATTCATGCCCTGAAGATTCCCTTTCAGGTGATAGAGCCCACAGGCAGGATGATCCCCCGATTCGTTTATGTCTATCTCATTTTCGGTAAAAAGATTTTTCTTATCGATAGTGGTGTGGCTTCCTCTGAAAAGATCATCCTGGAGTATTTGAAGAAGATGGGCCACAGACCGGAAGAGATATCCTGTCTCATTCTCACGCACTCCCACCCGGATCATATTGGTGGCGCCAGTGCATTGCAGAAGATATGCGGATGCTCTGTTGCAGCGCATGCTGCAGAAAGACGATGGATAGAGGATGTGGGTTTGCAGGAGAGAGAGAGGCCTGTGCCGGGATTTAAATCACTTGTCTCCGGATCGGTTCATGTCGATCAGGTGTTGCAAGAGGGAGACGTCCTTGATCCTGGCGACGGCCTGATCCTTCATGTATTTCATACTCCTGGCCATTCCCCTGGCTCCATTTCCCTCTGGCTCCCTCAAGAGTTGGCGCTCTTCTCAGCCGACGCCATACCCATTCCTGGCGAATTGCCCATCTTCGAGGATATTCTGGCCTCGGCCCGGTCCATCGAGCGTCTGAAGTCCCTGCAGAAGGTCAGGCTGCTGCTGGCGGCATGGGACGATCCGCGCCAGGAGAGCAGTGCGCTCAGGGCAATGGAGGATGGACTGGATTATTTGCAGAAGATTCAGGAGGCCGTCCAGAAAGTAGCAGAAAAATGGGCGGACAGAGTTCGATCCGATCCCATGCTGCTATGCAGGCAGACGCTAATAGAGCTGGGATTGCCAGAGGCCATGGCGAATCCGCTTGTGGCCGGATCTTTTGCAGTCGGTCTTGAGGCATTGGACAAAGAAGGATCTATTGAAACGACCATGAGCCCAGGCAGGGGCTCACACGTGACGGATGGAAAACCACATATTATCATCCGGTCACGTTAAGCTGGATATGGGCAGTGAAGGCTGACAAGTTTATGGGACGCTTGATCCCGAGATTGAAACAAGCCATGATCCCCCGAATACGGGACTGCGTCGTAGAACGCGTATGGGAAATTATCCCATCTCAGGGAAAGATCATCTGCCCATTCCAGGCAGAAACGCATATGAAAAGACGAATAGAAAGAGTTTGCGGAGCAGATGTCCATAAAGATTTGATCGTGGCCACGATAACTGGCGATAATGTGCTGCCAATTCGAGGGAATTTTGGGACAACAAAGGCCGAGCTTAAGAGATTCCGGGACTGGCTGGTTGCCAATAAATGCGAACAAGTAGCATTTGAGGCGACAGGCGTCTATTGGTTTCCGATTTATGATGCCCTGAGCCAAACCATAGACACAATTGTAGCCAATCCGTTGCAGATAAAGACTATTCCAAATGATAAATCCGACTCTAAAGATTCAAA
>CABMDX010000076.1 GCA_902385025.1 uncultured archaeon
AGAGAGCCATTCAAAACCGCACCCCTTAAATTTCGTCATTTTTTCACCATGCCATAGATTCGAGCCAGATGGTCGTTGTTGTACAAGATATCCTAACTCCATATCCACCAAGCCAATTTGCCATCTGTTGGCCACCCCCATGAGAAAGTAAAGCCTGCAACTTCTTCGTTAAGCCCATTATTCGTCAGCATAATGCGCCCTACTTCTTTGGACATCACTGAAATTACTATATAAGTATATATGTTTTTCCAACATATATCATCAATCCAGAGTCGGACATGAGCTTACTGAGAATGCGAGCGCGACACTTGATTCAATGTCAACTTATCCTTTGATATAGCTAACATGTGCTATTTCCTGGCGTGAGCTATTTCAGCCGGGTCGGATCTACCGAGCGAATTGATCTGCTATTATCGTGGGCGGTGCTCGTCATCGGCTTTTCTTTGGCAGTAGGCGGAAGACGCGTGCCAAGCATCGACCTGATCATGATATCTGCGTTAGGTGTTGGGACCGGATTTCTGTTGCACGAGTTGGCGCACAAATTCATAGCTCAACGATACGGATACTGGGCAGAGTACAGGGCCAACCGAAACGGTTTGCTCATTATTATCATCATGTCCCTAATGGGCTTTATATTAGCTGCCCCAGGAGCGGTCATGATACACAAGGTCTCCAACCCTTATCCTGAGTCGACTGCTTACTCCGATGGAAAAGAAGCCTACGACCAGAGTAAGGCCAGAAAGGAGCAGTTATGGATATCACTAGCTGGGCCAATGACCAACATTGCATTGACTGCACTCTTCCTTGTGCTGCTAGTTAGCGGCATAATGACAAGTATGGTGTCAGTGAACGCTATCTACTTTGCCTTCTTTATCAATCTATATCTTGCAGCATTTAACCTGATCCCATTTGGCCCTCTTGATGGACGAAAGATATTCGAAGCAAATCGTTTAGCGTGGGCAATTGTGGCTGTACCAACGATACTCATAGCATTATCGGTATTGGTCGGCAGAGGGATATTTTAGATCAAAGCAGATACGTCCTCGGATATTACTAAGATGCTATTGCTAAAACCGAGGTCAACGGTTCAAGGAAGGCGGCAATGAATGTAATTCATGAAATAGATGAAGAATATTTTAGGGAGCCAGAAATAGCAAGCAAGGAATGCAATATCTGTGGGGAGCTAGTGGATCAGGCCTGTTTGCTCTTCATTGGCAGAAATGGCGATGGCCAAGATCTATTCGCTTGCGGCAAATGCTGCAATTCCGGTAGCTGTGAGGATTAAATCGGGCTTGCCATCATTTGCGGAAGAACAATTGCCGCCTCCACCCCAAGCCATCTCCATCAGCCCTCGATAGTATGCAGCATCGAACTATGATGCTGTTTCTCTCTGGGTCCATCTCTCACTTGCGGGCATCTCTAATCACGTAGCTTATCTCCATCCCTGGAGCCAATGGAATCGAATCCCTTGCTTCATATGAGCCTGCACAGCCGAGGCCTCGGCATATCTCCGGGAATAGTTCAGCCTGCTTGCTCCTCTGTGGATGGCCAACTCCTTGACATCGGCATCGTCCAGCTCGCCCATGACTCTCACCGGAAGAATGCGAATAATGGCCAGTCGACCCAAACTTGGTTCATTATCCCGTGATGCGAGTGGCGGCTAAGCGCCACTCGATGCCATGAAGCCCCACAGTTGTCCAGTAGGCCTCTTCGGTTACATTTCGGTCATGCTGTTTGGTCAGGAAAACATAGCTTCCCTTTCCAGAACGTTCGGCTGCCATCTTCTTGCCTAGGGTCAGAAGCTGTGGATATGGTTTGAACATGGGATCATCGAAGAGCATCTTCCCTACCTGACTGGGATCCGGATCGTACAGCACCAGGCCATTTTTCTGCATGACCGTAATACTGAAATTTATTCCTTTCAACTGGGGCGCAATTATTGATCCCAGAAGTTCGGCCGGTTTAATGATCGCCCCGACTGCGCCTATGAATTCTCCAGAAGGAGAGAAGACTGGATAAGAGATCACTGACGCATCATAGCCCTCAACAAGGTGAAACACTTGGCTGAAAACTGGGTTCTTAGTGTCCATCAACTGAACTGTAACATCATGTTTGCTGACATCTGTTCCCTCGGAAATCCTGTAAACATCCGGCTCAGCTATCACGATCTTTCCCTCAGGACTCCCCGTAGTTGCTTCGGCTAAATGGGGGCTTGAGCTTATCAGATTTCGCAGGATGCTTCTTGCTTTCTCCCCTCCAATTCCAGCCGCAGAGAGCTGATGGGATGAATTTGACACGGCCAAATCAAGATCATTTAGCTGGCCCTGTATGTTCGCCTGGAGCTGAATAAGGAAAAATGCCATACCGTTATCGTTTTTTAGGCCGAGCGAATCACGCTCATTCCCGGCAATCTCAGCAAGATGGGTTCCGACAGCGGCATTTTCGGAATTTGATTTGGTTTCATAGATCCCAGAACCCAGCCACCAGGTAGCATCCACTTTCATCACATAGCTTACCTTGGACTCGCTCTGATTGCTGATGGGATTTCGCCAACTGTACTCATATAGGCCGCTCCCATTCAAAGCGATGGATCGCATCTCTCTATTAATGTAAATGCCCTGGTCATTCTTAATATCCAAGCGATTAGTGCCCACTTCCTTGGGCAAATAAGGGAGACATAGAGAGGTGCCGTTGAAATCTTGGGCGAAGATGTAAACATCTCCTCTAACCCAGGAGCCATTCAGGTCCATAAAATCCTTTATGGCTTTATCTTTGCCAACTTCATTAACATGTGCAACGGCGGATTTAACAAAGGATACCAGTTCCGTTTCATTGGATGGTGCTTTAAGTGATGCAATCTCAATGGGCACTCCCTCTGCGAGAATCGGCTGCATGACCATATTCGCCAGACTAAACAAAAATACGGCTATTAGGACATCTTTGATATTCATGTCTCTCACCTTGAGAATTTTTATAACTCTTCAATTTAGCTCTGCAATTGTCCATGTCCATGCATAAAATTTTATCTGGATTTGGACATGAATAAATCATCCTCTGTAATTATAGTCTTTCCAGTCAAGTCCAAATCCCCACAACGATGACCACCTTCTCTGGCACTCGAACCTCTGTTTGCGCGCGTCGAGGACCCGGATGCAGGAATCTCCCCGG
>CABMDX010000077.1 GCA_902385025.1 uncultured archaeon
ATGCAAGCTCTGCGTGGATGTCTGCCCCAAGAAGGCCATTGCTGTGAAGAGCCCGGCCTATGTGGATGAGGCTGCCTGCAAAGGTTGCGGCTCATGCGCTGCCGCCTGCCCTGCGGATGCCATCAACATGCGCCTCTTCTCCGACCAGCAGATCATGGCCCAGGTCAGAGCGGCAACAGAGGTCAAGCGAGAGTTTCCGCTCATCGTGGCCTTCCTGTGCAACTGGTGCAGCTACGGGGCAGCAGACCTCGCCGGAACCTCTCGCATCCAGTATCCTACCAACGCCCGGAATATTCGCGTCATGTGCTCGGCACGGGTTGATCCGAGCTTTGTCCTGGAGGCTCTGCGGCGGGGCGCAGACGGAGTGCTCATCGCCGGATGCCGCCTGGGTGAATGCCATTATCATAACGGCAACTATCAGGCACTGCAGAGGGTGAATGTGCTGAAGGGAGTGTTGGCTGGACTAGGCATCAATCCAGGCCGCCTGAAAATCGTCTGGTGTGCAGCAAGCGAAGGCGAGATATTTGCCCGGGATCTGAAGGAATTTTTGGCCGAGCTTAAGGCCATGGGACCCATTGGAACGGAGCTGAAGTCGGGCACTATCAGCGAGGAAAGCAGGGCCGCAGTTGAGCCTGAGGCCAACTCAAAGTCGCCAGGGGATGAGCCATGATGGATATTGTCAAGGATATGGAAGTGGAAGGCTCCCACATCCTGGCCAAACAGAAAACCAAAGAGACCGAAAAGGTTCTGGATTATGATTACAAGAAATGTGCCGGATGCTCCATCTGCGTGGATCTATGCCCCAAGAAGGCGCTGCAAGAGGGGCCTTTGCAGGAGATTGCCAAGGGCCTGGACGCTCCACCCGTTCTCATCGACCTGGATCGTTGCGCCTTTTGCGGAATGTGTGTGAACTTCTGCCCCCTGAAGGCCTTCCAGATGAAGATAATCAAAAAGCTGCCAGCAGAAGAGAAGAGCCCGGAGGCCCAAGAGATATGACAGATGAGACACAGACAGAAACTGCAGTGGATTTCAGGAAGAATGAGCAGTATCCCAGGCTTGTGGCAGAAGCCGTGCCGAACGAAAAGTGCAAGCCCTGCATCCTCTGCGAGCCGGTCTGCCCAACCAAGGCAATTTGTGTCACATTCAACCGAACCCGTGAAGACTTTGGGCCTCTTCGCACCGGCATTAAAGGCAGGATAGCAGTCGATCAGGAAAAGTGCAACCTCTGCGGCAGATGTGCCCGATTCTGTAAGGCATTCCTGCTGGTGGATAAAACTGAGAAAGATAAGGATCCACGCAATCTGGTGCCCTATGAGCAGCTCCTGGTGGACGAGGAACTCTGCGACTATTGCGGCCTTTGCGTGCCACTCTGCCCCGAGGACGCGATCAAGGTCGAGGGCGAGCCCTTGCAGGTTCCGGAAAAAGCGAGCATCGAGGGCAAAATTGAGATCGACAAAAGTCTGTGCATCGGCTGCGGGAGATGTGCAGAGGTTTGCCCGTATGATGCAATTGATGTGAAAAAGCCATTCCAGGGAGACATTTCGCTCGTGGAGAAGAATCTGGTGCGCTGTGATCCCCTGGGCTGCCAGGCCTGTTTCAATGTCTGCCCTGCCAAATGCTGGTATGTGGATGAGCGTGGAAAAGCGGCGCCGGTCAAGGATCAGTGCATCTATTGCAAAGCTTGCATGAAGGCCTGTCCAGTCTCGGCGATTGCGGTGGAGAGGTCCGATGTAAGGCATACTGACATAAAAGAGACTCCCTGGGCAGAGGAGTGGAAGGAAGCCATCTCGGCCATAAAGAGCGGCCAGAGGAATATTCCGGATGTGAGCGGTGCCGTAGCTCCACCGGACATAGAGCGGCAACCTCTGCCTGCCCCCGAGAAACCGGAGATAGACCCTGAGCTTCTCCGGCTTGTGGACAAAGCATTGGCCCCGGTGGCGCCCATGCTCAAGAAGCCGAAGGTGAGACAGATCCTGGAAAGGGAGCCTGCTGATCAGGCGAGCACAAAGATTGTGGAGAGGCTGCATAAAGAGGCTAAGAAGGAGGGCAAGTGAGATGACAGACGAGTTTCGGCAAAAGGTCCTGAAACTGGCCGGGTCAGAGGTCCAAACCTGCATCCAGTGTGGCACCTGCTCCGCAAGCTGTCCCACGGCCAGCCTCATGAATCCCAGCATCCGGAAGCTCATCAAGCTCTGTCTTGAAGGCAGGAAGGATGAGGCACTAAATAACGATACACTGTGGCTGTGCACCTCCTGCCTCTTATGCACCGTGCGCTGTCCTCGCAGCATCCGGCCCAAGGCAGTCGTCTCTGCCCTGAAGGAATTGGCGGAGCAGCAGGGCATCCGCGGCGGAGGCCCCTCCTACGAGCAGCTCTTCTTAGAGCAGATAAGGGACTATGGCCGGATAGCCGAACTTCCTCTTTCCGGGAAGTTCCTGCTCGTATTTCCCCAGGGAATAGTTCAGTCCATGCAGATGGGACTGGAGCTGGCTCAAAGGGGCAAGATCGGTCTGGAGATCGTCAGTATCAAGGGCCAGGATGAGGTCAAGAGGATTATCGAGGAGCTTTCCAAATGAAGCTGGCTTACTATCCGGGCTGCGTCTCCCAATCGACGGGAAAGGAGATGGACAAATCCACACGCAGCGTGTGCTCGGCCCTCGGGATCGAGCTGGAGGAGCTGGAGGACTGGAACTGCTGCGGTGCGACTCATGTTTCTAGTGAGCTGGTGGCAGTGGGCCTTGCCGCCCGCAACATGGTCCAGACTGAAAGGCCAATCATGACGAGCTGCTCCATCTGCTACAGCAACTTGAGATTTGCATCCCTCAGGCTGGAGGAGCCGGATATCCGGGAAAAGGTTAATGCAGTTCTCGATAAAAAGTATAGCAAAGCCACTATCCGGCATGCTCTGGACGTCATACTTGAGGCTCTTGACGAGAACGATGAACGGATTGTGGTGCCTCTGACGAATTTGAAGGTCGCGCCCTACTACGGCTGCCTGCTGACCCGCCCAACTGGCATCTACAGCCCCGAGTTTCCCACAATCCTCGAGAAGCTGATCAAGACCCTGCATGCGGATGCCCTGGAATTTCGGCTCAAGACCGCCTGCTGCGGCGGGCCGATCTTCATGTCGCAGGAAGAGGCTGCAAACGACGTGGCCTTCCGCATTCTGAGAGAGGCAAAGAAGGCCGGGGCAGAGGTTATCGTGAGGGTATGCCCTCTCTGCCATATAATGCTGGACGCCAAGCAAAGGGCGCTGGAGCAAAAGTTCGGGGAGAAGATCGAAATTCCGGTGCTCTATGTGACACAACTGGCGGGCATTGCGCTCGGCCTTGGGCCAGAGGAGCTGGGGCTGGAGATGAACTCCGTGTCGCCGATGGCGATGATGGAGAAGGTATACGAGCGAATGACGGGAGAAATTTAGAAATAGCTGAATATCGATTCCAAAGCGCTTTCATCCTGGCGAAGCTACTATATCCAGGAATCGTCCTGTCAATCCTGGGTGAAATATGGTCTATAAAAAAAGTGCTATTCATAAGCTTGAAGCTCTCATTTTGGCCTTCATCGGTGTGGCAGCCATGGTCGCAGCCTGGTTCATCCTCCTCACCACGGCGTCACATGATGTGAAAATCGTCGCACTGGAGGCAGCAGGCGTTGTGATCACACTGGTAGGATATTTCCTGTGGAAGTACAGCAACAAAGAGTGTGAGGTGGCGACTTGCGAGGCGCAAGTCGGGAATCACTCAAATTGATCAAATCTTTTCAAACAGGTCGGACCTTGCGCGTCCACCCCCCCTGCCGCGCCCGAATTCTGCCTTCATGGATGCCTCGATTGCTTTGCGATAGAACTTTTCTGTATACTCCTTGGCCATGCGGCGGGCGGAGAAATTGGGCCCGGTCATCTTGATGGTCTCCTTCATGACCTTAACCCACCCGTGAGAGATGCCGTCCTCATCCACATCGTAGTAAAGCGGAACTATCTCCTTTTCCAGCAGATCGTACATTGCACTGGCATCACGCTCATCTCTGTCCTCGCCCTCCGGTGCGCCCAAGACAGCCCAGCCATTCTTGCCGTTGTATCCTTCAATCCACCAGCCATCCATGACAGAGAGCTGAGGAACGCCATTAAGGGTGGCCTTCATGCCACTCGTTCCGCTGGCCTCCATAGGCGGCAGAGGATTATTCACCCATACATCCACGCCGTGCACCATATATTGTGCAAGCAGCTCATCATAATCCTCCACGAAGGCGATCCTGCCTCCGAAGGCCTGCTCCTTGGCAACATTGAAGACGCTCTGCAAGAGCAACTTGCTCTGCTGATCATCCTGGTGAGCCTTGCCTGCGAAGATTATCTGCACCGGCCTCCAGGGATCATCTATTATTCTCTGAAGTCGGGTCAGATCTTGAAGGAGAAGCGTGGGCCTTTTGTAGGAGGCAAAACGCCTTGCAAAGCCCAGCGTCAGCGCAGCCGGGTCGAGCATCACTCCTGAGGCCATCACCAGCCTCGGATCTGAGCCGGAGATCTGCCACTTCTCTCGCGCCCTCTCACGAATCTTTGCAATGAGCATGCTCTTCATGGCATTATGATGCTCCCAGAGAATATTATCCGGTATGTCGTCAACCAATTCCCAGATGCTTTTTTGTTCATGCTCCTCGAGCCATGTCCGGCCCAGGTAGCGGTTGAATATCACATCGCCCAGCCGGCGATCGATCCAGGATGGCACATGCACGCCATTGGTGATATAGTCAATTGGCACATTCTCCTCTGCAATATCGGGCCAGAGCTGCCGCCACATCTGACGGGTGACCTCTCCATGCTTCTTGCTCACAGCATTGAGATAGGCTGAGACGCGCATTGCGAAGGCGGTCATATTGAAGCCATCGGGCTTGGCAGGGTTCGTGCCCAGGCGGAAGAACTCCTCCCTGGAAAGATCGAGAGCAGGCAGGTAGGTGCCGAAGTACTTGTCCATGAGATGATAAGAAAAGACATCGTGACCTGCAGGAACAGGGGTATGGGTAGTGAAGACCGTGGTTCTCTGGACCGCATCCAGGGCATCCCTAAAGCCAATTCCGCTTTCCACCATTTCCCGGATCCTCTCCAAAACTGCAAAAGCCGGATGGCCTTCATTGAGATGAAGCACAGTATAATCCACGCCAAGAGCCTGCAGGATGCGCACTCCTCCAATTCCCAGCACAATCTCCTGGCGAAGACGCTGCTCCAGATCTCCGGTATAAAGCCGATCAGAAATGACGCGATTCCATGGCTCATTGGCATCACTTGAAGTGTCAATCAGGTAAAGGCTGGTCTTTCCCACCTGGACCTTCCAGACCTCAAGATAGATGGGCGGGTCCATGACAGGCACCTTGATCATAATAGGATTTCCGTCTGCACCAAGCATCTTGCGAATAGGCGCATTCTCCCGGTCCAGCATCTCACAGGCCCCCACCTGCCAGCCATCTGACGAGATCATCTGCCGCAGGTAGCCCTGCGGATACATGAATCCCACAGCCACCAGCGGGATGCCGAGGTCGCTGCACTCCTTCAAGAAGTCCCCTGCCAGAAAGCCCAGGCCTCCGGCATAGAAGGGCAGGGCATGGTGCAGCCCGTACTCTGCTGAGAAATAGGCGATGGTGCAGTCCTTCGGATCTGCCACATGAGCGCAGAACCAGGACGATGATATGTCCATGTAGCTCTCGAAACGCGCCATGACGGCATCATAGTGCCGCAGGAAATGGGGATCTGCGCAGGCTGCCTCCAATACCTCCTTTGACAATCGGTTGAGCATCTTTACGGGATTGTGGTTGCTCAGGTACCAGCCCTGGCGGCTGAGAAGCTTGAAGAGCCCCCGGCCTTCCGGATGCCAGCTCCACCAGAGGTTATAGGCCAGATCTCTTAATCCTGATATCCGCTGTGGAAGATGGGGAAACTTGTCATTGATGCCTTGCATGATTGTGTCAGCTCCACGTCGGCTAAAAGAATGCTCTTCTTATGTGATATATCCTTCGACAATATTTAATATGCTA
>CABMDX010000078.1 GCA_902385025.1 uncultured archaeon
CGCTAAATATGGGTTGAGCTTTAATGGTACCCTCACAAGCTTATTCATGCAACTCCCCATAAGATTATCGGGGTTTTAGCATAAAAATTTAATTATTATTCCAGTTAAAACTTGGAAAGTAGAGTAACATTAGAAAGCATTTCATGACCTTCCCTATAGCAAGCTGGGATATGTCGAAATAAATTTTTATATAATCATTTATGAAGTTAAGGACGGTAATCTATCCCTTCAATTCATCCCTTAAGGACGTAAAACGCCAAAGCCCGTATTGCTATCATCTTTTCCTCCTTTTATCGAATCTAGGGAATAATTGATATACCCTGACGTTTTCTCTGCAATGGCACCGTGTCCCACGTAGACACGCCAAAATGCAAGTTTATCAGGGATTCAAAATGAATTACTGGCAACCTAAGTTCGAGCTAATGGAAAGAGGCGAGCTGGAGGAGCTGCAGCTTCGCAGGCTCAGGAGCACCGTTGAGAAGGTCTATAAGAATGTTCCCTTTTATCACAACAAGTTCAGAGAGGCGGGTATCACTCCAGAGGATATTCAGAGCCTCAAAGACCTTGCTCGTCTGCCCACCACTCGCAAGCAAAATCTCAGAGAGAATTATCCCTTCGGCCTCTTCGCAGTTCCAAGAGAGGACGTCGTGCGCGTGCATGCCTCTTCCGGCACGACCGGCAAGCCGACAGTTGTCGGCTACACAGCCAGGGATATCGAGACATGGTCGGATCTCATGGCCAGGGACTTTGTGATGGTCGGAGTCACCAAGGGCGATATATTTCAGAATGCCGTGAACTATGGCTTCTTTACCGGCGGCCTGGGTGTGCACTACGGAATTGAGCGCATGGGAGCCATGGCTGTGCCGTCGGGTGTCGGAAACACGGAAAGGCAGCTTGAGATCATGATGGACTTCGGCGTTACCGTGCTGCACTGCACGCCATCCTATGCCCTTTACCTTGCAGAGACTGCCAAGGCCCAAGGGGTGGTGGACAAGCTCAAGCTGCGCATCGGCTGCTTCGGGGCCGAGCCCTGGTCGGACGAGTCGAGAAAGGAGCTGGAGGAGGCTTTGCATATCAAGGCCTACGACTCCTATGGCCTCTCCGAGATGATGGGGCCAGGAGTGGCATTTGAGTGCCAGGAGCAAAATGGCCTGCACATATGGGAAGACCACTTCCTGATTGAGATCCTGGACAAGAACGAGCAGCCCTGCGCTCCGGGCGAGCCCGGCGAGCTGGTCGTCACATCTCTCACTAAGGAGGCCATGCCGCTTATTCGCTATCATACCGGCGATGTGACATATATTCTGGAAGAGAAATGCGCATGCGGGCGAACCAGCAGAAGGCTTCACAGGTTCCTTGGCAGAGCGGATGATATGCTCATTGTGCGGGGCATAAATGTCTTCCCGAGCCAAATCGAGGATGTGCTGGTGAGCATTCCAGACATCGGCAACTATTTCCAGGTAGTTGTGGACCGCAAAAAGCACGGCCTGGACGAGATCAGCATTCAGGTGGAGATGAAGGACGAGGCCTTCACCGGAGAGCTGGCGGACCTGGGAAGGCTGCAAAAGAAGGTGGAAGAGAAGCTCAAGTCGGTGCTCAATGTGAGGAGCAAGATCGAGCTGGTGGAGAAAGGCTCCATCCCGAGAACGGCAGGAAAGTCAAGGAAGGTCGTTGATCTGCGGGACGTTTACGCAAAGGATGATAAGGGAAAGGGCAAGAGCTAGATCAGGCGAGGATTGCCACATTTTCCTTTTTACAATTCCTTTTTGCTGACGGTATCCTGTCAAGGCGGCCAGGCTCTTCTAGCGATACGGGCGATTCTGGGATGCTAAAAATCGCAGGAAGGCTTCGTCGCCTGCAGCTTGCTGCGGATCTATGCCCATGTCTTCTTCATCTATGAATGAGTTGAGCTTTGAGATAGGGACTATTGGAATGCCTTCGCAGAATTGTATCTCTTCTTCGATTAAGGTTACAATAATTGGGATTGTATTTTCACCAGTTAGATTCCTGTAAAACTCGGATCTCTCTATATGTTTTCTGACTGCCGATTTTAATGCCGATAGCCTGTAGCGGTTGCCCGCCCATTTCTTGCATTCTGCAAGGATTGTCTTATCGCCCTTCTTGGCTATGACATCATATTGCCTTCGTTTCTTGTTTGATGTCCTTACTTTGCTGATTTCAACCTGGAAATTATTCTTTTCGAAGATAAAAGCTGCCAGTCGTTCAAAGTTTTGCCAGACAAATTCCTTTGAAACATTCTGCAAATCCTCTGCGTTATTGATATCTTCGAAATTCATTAATTAGGAATTTACTGCCAGGTGCTTTAAAATTATAGTGTTAGGAAGGGATGAAAAAGTAACTGGAGAAGTTCCCAAACTCCCTTATTTACCCAGAAACAACATTAATCTGGAAGCGTTTCTTGTCCCCCATAGGCATTGAGCCCGAGACCGTGGCAAGGGCAGCTTCTACCATCCATGTTCCTGCCTTCCTTGGCTTGATGGTCATGCTGAAGGTCAGCTCCCCGCTGCCTGAAAGAGCACGACTCAAACGGGAGGCTAGGAGGCCCGACTGGTCACGCAACGTCGCCTCTATCTTGGTTCCTGCTGCCAGATTGGAGTAGGCTATGTTTACCTTGACCAGGCTCTCTTCACCTACGGCAATCGTGTCCGGCGGGATGACATATTCGATATTGCTGATCTCTACTTTCGGCTTATTCTCAGGATTTTCAACCAGCAGCATGAAGGCTTTGCTTGCGAGAAGCTTGTCTCCTTTCCATATTTCCGCCTTGAGATGCCACTCGTTTATATACTCAGGCCATCCCGAGGGAATGGAATAGCTGGCCGGCACCATTATCTCGGCTGGAGGGAACAGGTAGCTGCCACTGCCCGAGACGGCAACCTCGCTGCCCATCTGAAAGCGAGGAGGATAATCGGCATAGGCAATGTGCAGGCTCAATGTCGATTCCGCAAGATTGGTGTATTTGATGTTGACCACAATTGGAACACGCTCGCCTATGGTCAGGGTCTCAGGCGAAGCAGGATATTGAAGGGTGCTGATGCCCACCTCTCCACCCTGTGCCGCCTGAACTGAGATGAGGGCCAGGGTGCATAGAATAATGCTAAGGCATTGGTTTCTCATGACAATCTCTCCCTATTTGGGACAATATCAATCATTAAATGTTATAATTCTAAATAAGCTTAAGCATTTCCTCCAGAAATCCAGCCTGACAGATTCTCTGCATATCTCCGGCCCCAGTATCCTTGCTGCATCTGTGACATTTGTTTAGCGAAGAACCTTTATCTTTATCAGCCAATTTGCCAAGAAGGGAGGCGCAAGTAATGGTCGAGATTGGAGATGCAGCTTTGCAGTTCTGTCTGCCTTCGGGAACAGAGCCGGAGATCTGCTTGAAAGACTATCTTGGAAAATGGCTGGTGCTTTACTTTTATCCCAAGGACAACACGAGCGGCTGCACACGAGAGGCAATGGATTTCACTGCCGCTCTTCCAGTCCTGCGAAATCTGGGCGCAGAGGTTTTGGGTATCAGTCGCGATTCGCCGGCCAGCCACAGGAAGTTTGCAGAGAAGCATGGCCTGGGAGTGAAGCTCGCCAGCGACCAGGAGCACGGGGTCACTGAAGCCTACGGAGCCTGGGCGCTCAAGAAGATGTATGGCAAGGAGAGCTATGGCGTTGTCAGGTCCACCTTCCTGATCGATCCGCAAGGAAAGATCGCCCACATCTGGAAGAAGGTTGCGGTAAAAGGGCATGTTGATGCTGTGGTAAAGAAATTGCAGGATCTTCTGCATGGGTGATGAGATGACGAAGAATTTTCTTATTTGTCTTGTTTTTATTATACTGATGGCCTTTCCTGCTGCGGCAGAAACGAACGCAGGTGAATTAAAAATGAATAACAGCTCGCTTATTTCCAGAGATCTGCTCTTTGGCAATCCGGATCGAGTCGCTGCGCGCATCAGCCCGGATGGCTCAATGATGAGCTTCCTGGCACCGGTTAATGGAGTGCTCAACGTCTGGGTCGGCCCGGCTGATCAGCCAAAAAGAGCAAAGCCCGTGACCAATGATACCTATCGAGGAATCCGCAGCTATTTCTGGGGGTACACCAATAATCACATCCTCTTCTTGCAGGACAGAAATGGAGATGAGAACTGGAGAATTTACAGCGTCAACTTAAGCCGAGGCAGTATCAAAGACCTAACGCCGTTTGAGGGCGTCAGATCTCAGATTCAGCAGGTCAGTCCAAAGTATCCAATGGAATGCATAATCGGCCTCAATAGGCGCGATCCTGAGTACCATGATCTATTCAGGCTGAACATCGAGACAGGCAATCTAACATTGCTCCTGGAAAATACCAGATTTTCAGACTTTGTGGTTGATGATGATTTCAAAATACGTCTGGCCAGCAATATGACTCCTGATGGCGGCATTGAAATGTTCAAGCCAATGGAGGATGGCACATGGACGAACTACATGAAGATCGACATGGAGGACACACTTAGCACAGGCTTTTCCGGATTCAACAAGACAAATGAGGTCGCATATCTCGCAGACAGCCGTGGCAGGGACACCGCAGCTCTATACACACTTAACTTGAAGACGGGCGAGAAGTCTCTTGTGGCCGAGGACGCAAAATCCGATTTCAATGGGGCCATGTATCATCCTACTGAGAAAAATGTGCAGGCAGTGGCCTTTTACTATGACAAGCTTCAGTGGAAGATCATAGATCCCTCCATCTCTGGCGATATGGATTATCTCTCCAGGCTGCAGAACGGGGAAATAAGAGTGGCAAGCAGAAGCCTTGATGACAGGATTTGGATCGTAGCTTACACTGTTGATGATGGACCGACACGCTACTATTACTATGATCGAAGCAAGAAGCAGTCCAATTTCTTATTCACGGATCGGGAAAAGTTGAACGATAAGCCCCTGTGCAGGATGATTCCGGCGGTCATCAGGTCACGCGACGGCCTGGATCTGCTCAACTACTACACGCTGCCTCGAGGCTCTGATGCCAATGACGACGGGCTGCCTGATCACCCGCTGCCAATGGTTTTATACGTGCACGGTGGTCCCTGGTCCCGTGATTACTGGGGATTGGATTTCATCCAGCAATGGCTGGCCAATCGGGGTTATGCCGTCTTGAGCGTCAACTTCCGCGGCTCTACAGGTTTTGGCAAGAACTTCACCAACGCCGGAAATCTGGAATGGGGCAGAAAGATGCAGGAAGACCTCATCGATGCGGCTAGATGGTCGGTCAAGAAAGGAATAGCCGATCCGAATAAGATCGCCATCATGGGAGCAAGCTATGGAGGCTATGCAGTTCTGGAAGTACCTGCCACTGCACCCAGGGTCTTTGCCTGTGGAGTCGATATTGTGGGCCCCTCTAATCTGATTACGCTTCTCCAGACCATTCCACCTTACTGGAAGCCGGAGATAGAGCGGTACACCAAGAGGGTAGGCGACTTTGGGACAGAGGAGGGAAGAAAGCTGCTCCGGGAACGCTCGCCTCTTACCTTTGCCAATCAAATCGAGCGGCCTCTGCTCATAGGACAGGGTGCCAATGATCCTCGCGTTAAGCAGAATGAGTCTGACCAGATCGTCAAAGCCATGCAGTCCAAAGGGCTTCCAGTGACCTATGTGCTTTATGCGGATGAGGGACATGGATTTGCAAGACCTGAGAACAAGCTCTCATTTTACGCCATCGTTGAGGCTTTTTTGGCAGAGCATCTGGGAGGGAGCTATCAACCCATCGGCCAGGATTTTGTTGGGTCAAACTTTACTGTGCCTGCCGGCGCAGGGGCGGTTCTGGGCCTGGCAGAGGCCCTGAGAGCAAATGCCTAGAGGAAAAATCCCCTAAAGCAGCTCCTAAGCTTTTTTCTTTTTTTGCATGAACGTTCTTGATGGTTCCAATGAAGCTCACTAAATCTTCCTTTCTATTTCAGGACGATCCTGTAGCCTTCCGCTTTTAGCGCCTCATCGATCTCTCTCTTTTGCTCAAATCCTTTGGTCTCCAACTCAAGCTCCACCCGGGCGAAGTTGATGGGCAAATCCCTCTCGTTATGGGCGTGGTGGATATGCACTACATTGGCCTCTAGCCTCGCCACCAGGTCGAGCAGCCTGGCAAGGGATCCGGGAGCATCCTCCAGACAAACGGAAAAACGCATCAATCTACCCTCAAAAAGAAGCCCTTTGGCTATGATTCTGTCCAGGATAAGGCTATCCACGTTTCCGCCGCTGATCACCAGCACAACCCGGCTCCCCTTAGGAATTTTCAGCGATCCTCCAAGAAGAGCAGCGAGGGGCACTGCCCCCGCTCCTTCTGCCAGAATACGCTTTCTCTCCAGCAGCAGCAGGATGGCGGACGCAATCTGCTCCTCGTCTACTATTACTATCTCGTCTGCCAGCCTATTAATAATGGAAAAAGCAGAATCTCCCACCCGGGTGACCATAATGGCATCGGCAAGGGTGCCCCTCTCCTCCGCGTTTAAATCCACGGGCCTTCCTGCCCTCAGGGCCTCACGAGCAGAAGGGCAGGCCGAGGACTGAACGCCCACAATATGAATCGCAGGGCGGAGGGCCTTGGCTGCCGTGGCTATGCCTCCGATCAGGCCTCCTCCGCCTACTGGAACGAGGATATAGTCTGCTTCAGGCAGGTCCTCCAGGATCTCTAGGCCGATCGTCCCCTGGCCGGTCATTACCTCCTCATCATCATAGGGGTGGATGAAAGTCTTTGCTGTCTCGGCTGCCATTCGCTGCCCCACTGCAATGCTCTCCACAAGGCTCTGCCCTTGCAGGATCAACTGTGCGCCGTAACCTCTAGTTGCCTGCTGCTTGGCGATCGAGGCCCAGACTGGCATGATTATGGTAGCGGGAACGGAAGCTGCACGGGCGGCCAGGGCCACGCCCTGGGCATGATTGCCAACGGAGGCTGCTATCACGCCTTTATCCTTTATTTCATCCAGATGGGACCGTATTTTAAAGGTCGCACCGCGGATCTTGAACGACCCGCCCCTTTGCAGGTTTTCCAGCTTGAGGTACACCTCTGCTCCGGTCAATTCGCTGAATGTTGGCGAATAGACCAGCGGAGTATGCAGGACCTTGCCATGAAGAAGCTTTGCGGCATTTTCGATATCATCCAGGGAGATCATGGCATATTATTCTCCGGCAGAGAACTTAACCATTTTGTGGATGTTGCAGATGCAGTTGGAGAAAGGTATTGTTTTATTTTGAGGAAGATGGAATAGCATGCCCTTCAGTTCAGATCGTCAGAAATCTGGCTGGTGCCAGGCTGGTTGCAAGCATCACCATATTGATCTCACGGTGCTCTATCCAGGTTCTGGCTTCCCTGTTCTCGTCTTCCATCCAGATCTGCTCGATTGCTTTTCCAAACGGCTTATACCTCATGAGAGCTTTAGCTTGTAGCCTCAAGGAACTCTTCCTGCCGAATATATTTGGGTTCTCCTCGATCCCTTTCAGCAGTATTTCGACTGCCGAGAGCCCAATAGACAGCCCCAGTTCGCGAAAGGCTAGGCGATGCCTGGCAGGATACTGC
>CABMDX010000079.1 GCA_902385025.1 uncultured archaeon
GCTGGCGGGCGATCATGACCTGGATATCTTTTTGGGGGTGCAGCCCGACGGTGATCTTGGGGCGGCTATGGATGTGGCCAGGCTTGCTGCACCTCTTCACGAGGAAAAATACGCCGAGCACCCTTATGTCCATGCCTGGCTGGACGGCTTCGAGGTCGACCTGGTTCCCTGCTATCTGGTGGAGGATGCGTCTCATCTTAAGTCCGCAGTGGATCGCACTCCCTTTCATACTAAATATGTGGCTCGCAGGATTGCAGGTCTCGAGGATGAGGTTCTTCTCACCAAGCAATTCATGAAAGGCATAGGCGTCTATGGCTCGGAGCTGAAGGTGGGCGGCTTTTCGGGCTACCTGGCAGAGTTGCTCGTGCTTCGCTACGGCTCTTTTCCTTTGCTGCTGAAGGCGGCTGCTCTCTGGAGGCCGGGCGAAATAATAGACCTTGAGGAGCATGGATCCAGGGGACATGATGAGCCATTGATCGTTGTGGACCCGGTCGATCCAAAAAGAAATGTGGCCGCAGCCCTTTCCCTAGACCGGATGCTGGCGTTTGCTGCTGCATCTCGCTCCTTTCTAGCGAGACCTGAGATTGACTACTTCTTTCCCGAGGAATTGATGCCCCTCTCAGATGAGGAGCTTAAGGCGCAAATTGATGCGCGCGGCACCTCCCTCATCCTGATAGAGTTTCAGTCTCCGCCTGTAGTGGAGGATGTTCTCTATCCGCAATTGCGAAAAGCCGAGGATTCAGCCGGAGCCCTGCTGAAACGGCATGGCTTTTCCATCCTGCGCAGCAGCGCTGGGGCCTATCGCGACAGAGCAGTGATGCTCTTTGAGATGGAGGTATGGGAGCTGCCCAGAGTGGGCAGGCGCATAGGTCCGCCCGTCTGGGAAGCGGAGCATCTCTCTCGCTTCCTGGCCACACACCCTGCGCCTCTCTCCGGGCCTTATATTTCCGGGGAAAAAGTGGTCTTAGAGGTGGCGCGCAGATATACTCTAGCAAGTGAGCTTCTGGCAGCGGAGATCGGAAATCTATCCCTGGGCAAGCATCTCTCCCAGGCAGTCCGTGGAGGATACAATATATTTGTGGGCCTGGAAATGGCCTGCATAAAGGACGAAGACTTTCGGATCTTCCTGGCAGGCTACTTCCGGGCTAGAGCGAAAGGCCTTGATAGCTACTGAAAGCATTTCCAGTAGGCTCTTTGAATCTTCTTTATCTCCTCTATTCTTTGGGCCACCTTGAGGTCTATGCCTCTGACCTCAGGCACAGTTCCCTGAAAGGCTCTTATCTCTGAGACTATCGCTTCTGCTTGCGCCTGCAGGTTGTAGCCTCCTTCCAGCACGGCGGCCAGTTTTCCCTGGCAGCAGATATCAGCGACCTCCTTTACTGCGCCCGCCATGGCACCAAAGCCTGCCGCAGTGACGCGCATGCCTCCCAGAGGGTCGTCTTTGTGAGGGTCTTGGCCTGCGGAGATAATAATAGCCTGCGGCTTATACTCCAAAGCTATCGGCCTTAGGATTTCTCGAAAGGCCATGAGATACCCCTCATCTCCAGTGCCCGTGGGAAGGGGGACGTTCACCTTTGTTCCTTCGGCGCCATCTTCTCCAACATCAGTTGCCTTTCCCGTGCCAGGGTAGTGAGGATACTGGTGCACAGAAAAGTATAGTACTGAGCGCTCAGAATAGAATATAGCGTTGGTTCCGTTGCCATGGTGCACATCCCAGTCCACGATGAGCACTCTTTCCAGGCCCCTGCCCAGGGCATGCTTCGCGGCGATGGCCACATTGTTGAAGATGCAAAAACCCATCCCGCGATTCGGCATGGCATGGTGACCGGGAGGCCTAACCAGGGCAAAGGCATGGTCAAATCCATTCATTGTGGCATCTACTGCTGCAATGGCCCCGCCTGCGGCCATCAGGGAGGCGTCATAAGAGCCGCGTGAAAGAATAGTATCGATATCCAGGTAGCCTCCGCCGTGCTCGCTGATGGCTCTGACCTGATCGATATATCTCTCGCCATGGATGGCAGCGATTTGATCTCTGGTTACGGGTTCTGGAGTGATGTATTCAACCTTGAGAGCCTCGGATTTGATCATATCCAGGATTGCTACAAGCCGCTCTTTCTTTTCGGGGTGCCCATCTGTTTCGTGCTGGAGATAGATCGGATGGTAAACGATGCCGGTTCTCGTCATATTTTGGAAACATATCGTCTTTAGTAAAACGGTTTTCCCCTAATATCTGGCTCATAATGGTCATTTAGCTCTGCATGAGATTATTCTATTCGATTGTACTTGGTATATATATTTTATATGCACATTCGTTATACTCTTTGTAGTATTATACAATTTTATATTTTATTTAACATCCTATGAGAAAAATCGCTTTCACTTTTATGCAGATCGGGCATGCATAACGTTTTGTTATTAATGTTGGTTATAAATCTGGCTGGTTCTCACAATCTTTCCTGACTTAAATTGTACTTGTGTTTTATGGAAAGAATAGGCTTTTAAATATGGTATGATTATTGCTGTGTTGAGCCTTGTAAAGCTCTTTGGCCGAATTGCAGCTCTGGATGGGGAAAGACCGGTACCAAGCTGCTAGCAAGGACCAAAAAAGATATAATAGGGAAATACTCTATCACTACCCTATAGTCCCTTATGGGATTAGGAGGGTGATGTAGCTATATACATGTCTGAGAGACGCCAGGCAGCGATGGCAATGCTGGAAATACCGTGCCAATCAGCGGCGCATGGCGATCGAAGACTTTATTCAGGCAATAGTTTTAAGAATAATCAGACTGTATGCTGCAAATAGTGATCGGAAAGGGAAAATAGGAGGTTAAAAGATGAAGAAATTGGCTGCAATTACGCTTACATCGATGATGCTGTTGCTAGCAACAGCGATGGTAGTCGGCGCAGTCGACAAAGTGGATATCAGGGGTGCTGTTGCCGGTACCATTAATGGCCAGAGCAACCTTGAGGGTGGAAACGCCTTCACCTGGAATCCACAGACATTCGCCGGCTTCTACTACGACATAAAGAAAGATATCGGCACTGAGACGCTCACAACAACCCTCACCGAGGGCAACAAGCTCAGCGGCGATTCACCCTACGGTGTCACCTATACCACCACCGCTCAGTCCAAGGACTATGAGTTCGAGGATTGGGGAAGCTACAAGGTAATTGGCTTCCAGGCTGAGAAGTACTTCGCCGGCTACATCGAGTCCGCTGACGATACCAAGAACATCTTCTTCAAGGAGTCCACCGATGAGAACTCTCTCTCCAGCGAGCAGCTCGAGAAGATCCTCGTTGATGACGACACTGAGAAGACCGTCACTTCCGGCACACCCTTGAAGCTGGAAGAGGGCTACGAGCTCGCTATCAAGTCCATCGACATTGACGGCAACAAGGTTTACCTCGAGCTCTCCAAGGACGGCTCCGTAGTTGACTCCAAGGTCGTATCCCCATCCAAGGATGGCGCAACCATGGCCGACAAGACCTACTACTACAAGAATCCAGTCGTAGGCGACCAGAAGAAGCTCGTGACTGTTGGAGTTCACTTCAAGAACGCCTTCCGTGGCGCTGACCAGAACCTGGCCACCATCGACGGCGTCTGGCAGATCTCCGATGCACCCACTGAGGTTAAGGCCGACACACAGTACGATAAGATGACCATCAGGACTGTTGATGCCACCAACGGCGTCATCACCATGGACAACAAGGACAATGCCGTAACCCTCAGCAAGAACAAGGATTCCGCACTCATGGCCGGCGTCAAGATCAAGACCGCTGATAACGACACCCTCAGGTACTACATATACAAGGCAGTAACCATTGAGGGCGCTGCAGAAGCCGCCGCAACACCCGCTGCTGCCGCCGTTACAACTGAGGCCGCCCCCGCAGCCGAGAACAAGACCGTAGAGGCCGCCCCCGCAGCCGAGGCCGCCGCCCCCGCAGCCGAGAA
>CABMDX010000080.1 GCA_902385025.1 uncultured archaeon
ATAGCCCATTATATCTACAAGAATGTCCATGGGCGCGTCGGAGTTCGACGTTTGCACCACGATTTCCTTGCTGATATGACTTCCTGGAACAACATTCATTTCAATAATAGCTCCCTTTACAGCCAGACCATCTGATACAGTAAATATGGTTAGCATCACCAGGGCCTGGAAAAGAATCAGTTTGAAGATCAAACTTTTCATAAAGATCGGCCTATTGTTGCGATTATCAATATTTAAACAATTTGGTAATATGCGTATCGATAATAGATTGATTGGATTGGGGTGGATGGTATATCTCCCCAACCCATTTGGAACTGAGAATATGGCTTTTAGGCAGAGCCTACGGTGAATTTGATTACAGTCTTATATGTGCTTGGCACATCGTCCCAGGAGACTGGCTGGCTGAACTTCAGAGCGGCACGGTCTACGCCTCTCTTCCCATTTGCAAGCCACATCTCGCCCGGCTCTCCCATGTTGACATCATAGACCTCCCCCCAATCCTGGTCGCTGGGTGATAGATCCATGTAGCTGGCCACTTTATTAGTGCCGTCGCTGAGCTTCTCTGGATCTGCTTTTACACTTACGGTCCATGCATCAAGCATATTGGTGCTTACAACAACGCCGTTCTCCTTCTTTATCTGGTCTGTAAATGGGCTATTTGCCGGATCGAGATTCCAATTCAATGAGGTAGTTTTTACCTCGATGCTGAGGATCTTTCCCAATTGCGCATTGATTGGAAGATTGGCATCGGAAACAGCCTGCACTGCATTGAGCGCTCCGTTAATTACGAACAATATAACAAGCGCTTTCAAAAGGTTCCTAATCACGTATCCCATTATTTTATTCTCCTGAATTTAAGTTAATTAATTGTCTTGCCGCCTCTGTGCATTCTGCAAGAATATAAATTGAGAAGAAACTGGAATAAACCTGATTGATTGTATGAATCGGCCAAAAACAGTATTTTAAGTTACGAATTTAGCATAATACTGTTAAAAATAGTTCTGATATCCGGGCGGTGATGAGGACCATTGTCTATCATATTGAACTGACTATGGCCTCAATAGATGCATACCCTAAGGAATGGTGAAACATATTGTGCAGCCTTTATCCTTTCCGGACTCCATCCACATTCGCCCTCCATGAACCTCTATAATTCTCCTTGATAGCGCAAGCCCAATATCCGAACTCTTCTCATCGTCGATTCTGTAAAATATCTTGAAGATATTTTTTTGCAGGAGCGGGTCCATAATGATTTCGTCATCCTTCACAAAAAAAACTATCTCGCTTTCATTGGTGTTGTATCCTATCTCTATCTTCGGAGGGCTCGCATTGGCTGTATATTTTATACAATTAAATATAAGGCTTGCTAGAACCTCCACCATCTTGGGGCGATCCACACTCACCACAGGAAAATCTGCAGCCAATTTGATTTGGGCTCTGCTCGACTTGATGCAATCCGCTGCTGCAATCATCGCATCTTTCACAAGGTCCCCAAAGGGTGCTTTTTCTCGTGGATTCTTTTGTTTGCCTATGCTCGACAGCTCAAGAGCCCTGATAAGAAGTACTTCCATCCTATCTACAGCATCGCCAACCAGGCCAAGGTCGATATTGATTCTCTGCTGGTTGCCGGATGATACATCTTTCTTGAGAAAGCCAAGAAATCCCTTTACGGTAACCAGGGGCAGGATAAGGTCGTGGGAAATTGTGAAGAGCAATTGTTCAATCTCATCGTACCTCTCCTTAAGCTCCAGGGTCCTCTCTTGGACTTTTCGCTCCAGGTTGCTTTGTACTGCGCGAAGCTCCTCTTCCGTTTTTTTGCGCTCTATGGAGTAAATGACAGAACGACTGAGCAGCCGTCCATCTGCCTCGCCCTTTACCAGGTAGTCCTGAGCACCTTCGCGAACAGCTCTCGTGGCCAGCTCAATATCGCCCACGCCCGTTAATACTACTATCGGCCTCGCTCCAATTCTCTCATAAACACTGAAAAAAGTATCGAAGCCGGTGCTATCGGGCAGATTCAAATCCAGCAGCACTGCATCCAGATCCCCTTCTGATATGTATTCGAGCCAGGAAGAAAGGTTATCTTTCCATATCATATCAAAAACTGTGCCTTTGATGTTCTCTTTGTTCTCTCTAGCAGCATCCCGTAAGAATTCCTTGATCAATCTCGCATCCAATTCGTTATCTTCAATCAATAGAATTTTAATAGTATTATTTTTCACATATCTCAACTCATGATGGTAATTTAGCCGTTTTAAACCAGAAGGCAGTTGTAAATTTTATCATTTCTATGAACCGATCAACTCCAACCGGCTTGATCAGATAGCAATTGGCATGCATCCTGTAGGAATCCATGATATCCGTCTCGTCATCGGACGTGGTCAAAATCGCTACTGGTATATGCTTAAGTTTTTCGTCGCCCTTAATCACAGCGAGGACTTCTCGTCCATCTCTTTTTTGCAAATTTAGGTCGAGAATAATAAAATCAGGGCTCGGTGAATCTGTATATTGTCCTTTTTTATGCAAAAAAGCCAAAGCTTCTTCCCCATCTTTGATGATGCTTAATCCAATTGATGCATCGCTGTCTTTGATGGCTAAATCTGTCAGACGAGCATCTGCAGGGCTATCTTCGACCAATAGAATCTCTATGCGGCGTCTATCGTTCATATTCAAGAATCCCGGTCTTCTTTCGCATCTTCTGGCCTAACTGGTATTGTGAAACAGAATGTAGAGCCACTTCCTTGGCAAGATTCCACCCAGATACGTCCGCCATGGCGCTTAACGATCTTCTTGGCAATGGCCAGACCTATTCCGGTGCCGGGATACTCTCCCACCCTGTGAAGGCGTTGAAATATCACGAATATCCTATCCATATACCTGGGATCGATCCCGATACCGTTATCCTGAACCAAGAAGTGCCATTGCTCCTCAACTCTTTTTGCTGATATGTGGACTCTTGGCGGCTCTGCTCCATGAAACTTCAGTGCATTTCCTATCAAATTCTGAAACAGTTGTATCATCTGTGTTTTATCTGCAATTATCCTGGGCAGCGGATCATGTGTCACTATTCCTTTTGTATCCTCCAAAACTATTTTAAGATTATCCAGTACAACCTCCAAAATGTCTTCAATCTCCATCGGAGAGAATGGCTTTCCACGTGTCTCGACCCGCGAATAGGCCAGAAGGTCGTTTATGAGTTGCTGCATGCGTTTCGTGCCATTTACTGCATAATCGATGAACTCATCTGCATCTTTGTCGAGCCTGCCATGGTAGCGCTTTTGTAGTAGCTGCACGAAGCTGGTCACCGCACGCAGAGGCTCCTGGAGATCATGAGACGCCACATAGGCAAACTGCTCTAAATCCGCATTGGATCGCACCAGGTCTGCGGTCTTTTTCGCCAGCTTTTCTTCTGCCAACTTGAGGTGTGTAATATTCACCGCTGCATGAACCACGCCTATCACCGATTGGGCCCCATCTTTAAGTGGTGTGCTGCGTGAGATCCATATCCTGCCATCTGGAGTAATCAATTCTCCTTCCTGAACCTCTCCAAGACTGAGAGCTTTGATGGCGGTGCATCCTTCACAGGGCTGATTGATGCCGTAAAATAAGCTGTAGCAATGTCTTCCCCATATCTCCTCATTCGTCAACCCTGTCGCTTCTTGCGCGGGTGAGTTCGACCAGATAATGCGCATGCCAGGATCGAGATATTCAATTGACACGCTCTTTAAGCTATTTAAAATAGCGGTTTTCTCCTGCTCTGATTTTTGCAAATTAGCCTCAATAATTTTTCGTTCAGTTATGTCTCTTGCGACTACGCTTATCACGGCATGCCCGCTGCGCATAATTAGGCTTGCTCCAACCTCCAAATCGATTAATGATCCATCTTTTCGCCTGTACTTTCTCTCTCCGATTTTGTGGCTTTTCTCTGTGATAATTATCTGGATGTTTTGATAGACGCTTTCATGATCATGTGCCACCAGATCGTAGATGGTGAGCTTGGAAATATCCTCTGCATCATAACCCAAGAGTGTGCAAAATGATTTGTTGGCCTCAATCAGCTTTCCATTTAATGCATCGAAGAGAACTATCGCATCGTATGCTTGTTCCACTACGGCGCGGCAGTTTTCCTCGCTCTGGCGCAAAGCCTCTTCAGTTCGTTTACGTTCGGTGACATCAATAAAAACTGTGGCAAATCGGCCTGCTCCCAGTTGGTAAGCTTCAACTTCAAAGTACTTATCCAGAGGCCCAGAATAGCTCTCAAAATGTTCAGACTTCCCGGTCAATGCAACCTTGCCATATCGCTCTATCCAGGTTGATTCCAGGTCCGGCAGTACCTCTAACACGGTTCGTCCAATGATATCCTTTCCAACAAGTCCCGTCTGTAACTCGAAGGCCGGGTTGACCTCTAGGAAGCGATAATCAATAGGCTTGCGGTTCTCATCCAGAATTATCTCGTGCAGGGCAAAAGCTGCTACCATGGACTTGAAAAGCAAACGGTAGCGCTGCTCACTTTCCAATAGAGATCTCTCAGCATCTCTGCGCTTTTGTTCATTCTCAATGCTATAAACGGCATGTGCCAAGTCGCCTGCCAGCTCGTCGATGATGCTCGTCTCATGGGGATCAAATGAATTCACATTATTCGAATAAACTGCTAGAGCACCTATACGCCTCTCTCCCAGGAGCATCGGCGCCGCTACCATCGACTGAATACCACGCTTTAAAGCCTCTTTTTGCCACAGCGGATCAATTATCTCCTGGGATATATCATTGCACAGGAAGAGCCGCCCATTTCTCGCAGCCATAGCTGCAGGCGGAGCTCCAAAAAGATCGTTTCCCCCCAAAATAGACGCATCATCTTCACTCCTACAGGCAGCCGGGACCAAGTTCTCATTTCCTGCCTTTGAAAGTCCGATCCAGACCATGGTATAGTCTTTCGTTTGCAGCAACAGTTTGCATGTTGCCTCCAGCAGAGTCTGCAAGTCCTGTTCCCTTGTTATAAGCTGGTTTGTGACCTGCAAGGTTCTCAGAAGGCCTGTAAAATGATTTGTCCGGTCTTCAGCATTTTTTCTTTCCAGGATCTCGGCACTCAGAGCCTCATTGACATTTTTCAGTTCTTCATTGGCAGCGTCAAGACTTTGGGCATTATACCGATGAAAAACGGCCAATGAGACAATTCCAAAGCACAGCATAAGAATCGGACCGCCAATGGCATTTGCAGGCTGAATATATGGAAAGTAGCTCCGCAGGAACCCACTGTCTAGTGCCCATTCCATAATGATAAAGAAACTGACCAGAACAATCGTTGTAACGAAAATAATAGAACGAGGTCTGATTGTGTTCTGTCTATTTCTTTTATTAACGGATATCTAAAAATCCCCCTTTTGGGCCAATTTCGTTCAATTGAAAGGTCCAATTTACCTTCAAGAACACGGCGATCGATAGCAGAGAATTGCTATCGCAATTGATGCTATCGCTTAGAATATATTAATTTTGTGGCCCTTCGCCATTTTCATTTTTATCCGGGGCAAAAATCTCTTTGCTCCATCATAGTAGATTGCGAAGAACCTGATCAAATTCCCGATCAATCAATTTCTAGCCGCCCTCGCCGCCTTGCTCCACACCTCGTCGTAGTTGTTGATGG
>CABMDX010000081.1 GCA_902385025.1 uncultured archaeon
GGCCATAGCGGCAGGGAGACTCCTGAACCCTTTCCGAACTCAGAAGATAAGCCTGCCCACGTTCTGTACTGTACTCAGATGCGCGAGCTCTCGGGAAATACAGATCGCTGCCGTGCTCACCTAACTTTCTTTTCGTCAAGCCTAAGATATTGGCTCTGTAATTACTATTTATCTAAATTCAACTTAGCGATGCTGCACGGTCGATCGGGCTGCTATGCGCCCCGGAAGGCCAAGATGCAGATCGCTGCCGTGATTCTCGCACAATATAAATCATCGGGCTGTCCGTATTGTGATGGGCAACTATTCCAAACCGCCTGATTCAGGACCGCATGTACGGCGGTATGGACTTGCAGGTCTTGTGGTATTGCGCTCAAGAATCTCCAGTAATTCCTCGATTGAAATATCCTCTAAAATATTTTCTGTACCTCGCCCTTGTTGGGGTATAGTCTCGAAGTCTCTCTGACCATCTCTGATTCCGCGTGCTTCCCAATCAATAACTCCCTCAGAATTAGGACTTGGTGGACAGTTGCCCGCCCTACCCCAGCCTGTAAGCCTTTCAACTGGCGTAGTTACACTCCTTGCAACGGCCTCTGCCACAGTTTCTAATCCTGAATACGAGCTGGATTGCTCTCCTGAACTAACTTTAGCTCTGAAATCTAAATAATGTTCGATTGCCGTATGATTAAGGTTGCAGCAGTTTTGAGGTTGATTTCGTTCATTTCGAATATCATGGAAAGCTGATCTGGCATCACCATCATTCTGCCTGAGGAGCTCCATAATTCGCATGTATACATATTGATCATTGACCGGGGTCCAATTTTGGCAATATTCAACACGTGTTCGTTCTCCTTCTGGTTGCGCTTCTTCGGCTACAATTGATGAATCGCTAACTTCTGGTGAAGGTTCAGCGTATGGCAATCGCAGCGATAGATGCTCCACGGTAGTTGGATCAGACCAGTCAATGCCTAGTTCAAAAGATATTGGCCTATGGCCCTCGGTCTGATCAAAAAGAGCACTTAAGTCATTGTTAATGGAATCAATTTGTCCAACAATAGGCATCCATACTGCGGTGTGGAGAGCCATAGCGAGGTCTGAGCGGATCTGTGCTATTAACGCTTCAAGACTGGTAGGGCGATCCATCTCAAAGCGGATCAGATCTGGACGACTATTCACACTGCTTCTATGCATAATTGTTGCAGATCGCTGAATGACTCCATCAGCTGCATTATTCAGATAATTTTGCTGCATAACATGCGCCAGTTCGTGAGCCAGCAATCTTCTACCTGCATCAGTACCTGGAGAATACTGACCGGATCCAAACACTATGTCGCGTCCTATCGTATAAGCCAACGCATTTATTGCCTCAGCAGACTGCTCAGCCTGAGTATCATTATGCACTCGAACTTGGCCAAAGTCATGCCCCAATCTTGGCTCCATGAATGCTCTTGTAGCTGCATCAAGTGGCTGTCCCGGCGATCTTTGCATCGGTGGCACTGACGCCAGAGCCGGTCTAATGTATAACCGCTCCGGCAGAGATTTCTTCTTGTGACACTTATCGCATTTGCGTTGAAGGGCAAAACCGTCTGGTTCAACCGAACTCTTTGCCTGCTTCTCGGCATGAATGAACATCTTCTCCCTTACCTTTTTCAAGATCAAATAGTTCTGGATCCTATTGCTATCTTATCCGTCTCTCTACGCGATAGATTATATAGCATCTTTTATGGGCAGCAGGTAGCGGCAATTCGGTATATGGTAATATTAGATAGAATATGCTCTTGCTATTTCCTATAGTAGTATTCATAAAACCCAATAACTCCAATGAATATCAACAAGACAGGCCAGAAAATATCCCAATCTAGGCCAGGGATTAGGTTTAAGTTTGTTAGCAAGGCAAAGGATCCTATTAATATCAATATCGCTGCCCAAATAGGAGATCTCCTCCTTTCGGAAGCCTTGCCTTCTTCAATATCAGCCAAATTCATCACCAATGATAGATTACGATATCAGCTTAAAATATTTTTGGGTAAGCTGAGGAAACCATTCATAGCTCTGCGCAAAAGCTACAGGATGCTTTTTATAGATCAACAAAATTAATTTCTAAAAACCCAATAGAGCAGAATCATCCGTAATGATAAATCATGGGACATGGCCAGAGAATGCCAAATGCAGCGGGCAGATAACAGTGATCAAGCGTCTTCGGTTCGCAGATCTTTTATGTCACAATTGCGATAGATATTTTAATAATAAGATAATATATAATAAAAAATAATCACATATGATTAGCTGATTAGCATGCCAAATGAGATATCATGGTTTTTGACAAAGTAATAAGGCCGAGCAGTGGCTGGATAGCAAGCCATTAAGAAGGGCAAGGGGACTGGAATTGGAATCTGGCATAGATGCAAAAGCAGGCAAGACAGGCAGTTCGTGCACCTGCAACCCTATCGATCGTGCTGGCGTTCACGGCTGCGCTCGTGGTTCGCCGCATGTGGGCTGGGCTGTTCGGGCACACATTGCTGGCTGCTGGGGGGCTGGAATGCATGCGGGGGTGTGAATCCTAGCGCGCGGGAGCATGTCTTTGACGTAAACTTGCCAAGGGGGCAGACCGGCGGATAGATCAGGCAAAAGATATTCAGGCAGCTACATATTGCCGAATCTCAACTTGCGCCCCGGTCTTGGCCCGTTCTTCTGCATCCCTGAGCAGCTCGATTGTAACCTTCTCGCTGATGTATGCCTCGCCACAATTGGGGCAGACAAGAGCTGGCACGCATTTTACCACCATTGTCAGACAGCCATGCTCAAAAGTGACTGTAGTTGTGCCTAGCTTTGTTGACCCTTTTTTGCAGATAACGCATTTCATGAAATCCTCTTCCTGCAATCCTTGTCCCATTCGGAAGGATCTGGCTCGTAGACTGTGATTATGATTATATTCTTATCGATCAAATAATGGGAAATTGAATCGAGCAGTCATGGTTATCATTATCCGCTTGATAGATAATGAAACAGGCAGTTTAGTGCTATTGATGGCGTTTCGCATGAGAAACACTTCCCCAATACTGATTTAAGGGCATGTCAGCCGCATGCCCCTCGATAAATTTTCCTGATTTCATAGCCACTCTGTTTAAGTATGTCTATCATCTCCTGAGCTGTGAACC
>CABMDX010000082.1 GCA_902385025.1 uncultured archaeon
AACACTTATCCTCGGCTCTTCCATTGCGGCATTATCCGGCTCTCTTCTGGCATTTTATCTGCAGTACATAAGCCCCATAAACTTCCAGCCCATTGAGACGTTCTATGCCTGGATAATCGTGGTATTGGGGGGCAGCGGAAATAATCGAGGAACGATTGTAGGCGCACTTCTGCTATGGGGCTTCTTCAGTGGAACGCGCTTTCTGGAGGGATACCTTCCCTTCGGTCCATCTGCAGTGAGTGCCACACGCATAGTGCTCATAGGCGTGGTTCTTGCTGTTCTCATGATGTTTCGGCCCCAGGGAATATTCGGACGAAAGGAGGAGCTTGCGCTTGGCAGATGAAATGCTCTCGATTAAGGGCGTATCCAAGAGCTTCGGCGGCATTCTGGCAGCAGATAAATGCAACCTGACGATTAGCAGGGGAACGATTGTTGGTCTGATAGGTCCAAATGGAGCGGGAAAGAGCACGCTCTTTGATATTGTCTCAGGATTTCAGCGGCCGGATGCAGGAAGCATAGCTTTCCAAGGAAAGGAGATCACAGGCTGGCCTGCCTATAAGATAGCACGACTGGGGCTTATCCGAACATTTCAGATACCGCATGCCTTGACAAGGATGACCGTCCTTGAAAATATGATGCTTGGAAAGCAGGGCCAGATAGGGGAGCGAATCTGCAGCCCCATTATCAGATTTAATATAGTTCGAGCCGAGGAAAAGAACATCAGAGATAAGGCTTTGGAGATTTTAGAATTCTTTGATCTCGGGCATATGAAGGATGAATATGCCGGATCTCTCTCAGGCGGCCAGAAAAAGTTGCTTGAGATGGCTCGCTCCCTGATGGCCGATCCACAGCTACTGCTTCTGGACGAGCCATTTGCAGGTGTCAACCCGTCGCTTTCGGAAAGGCTCATTGAGCGCATCAAGACGCTCAGGCAAAAGGGCCTCACCATTATGATAATCGAGCATGGGATACCATACGTACTGGCGCTCTCGGATTGGGTTTACGTCCTGAATAAGGGTGCCGTCATGGCCTATGGCAAGCCGGATGAGGTAGTCTCGGATAAACGAGTGCTTGACGACTACCTGGGTGATGGCTGTGATGCTCAGACTTGAGAAAATCACTGCCGGTTTTACTGATGAGAACATCATCAGCGATATTTCTCTGTACATAGATGAGGGAGAGGTTGTGACAATTATAGGTCCGAACGGTGCAGGAAAATCGACGCTGATGAAGACCATCTTCGGACTTACAAAGCTGCGAGGCGGCAAAATATATTTTGAAGATCAGGAGATCACTGGAAAGAAGACAGATGAACTTGTCAGGTTGGGTGTGGCCTATGTCCCCCAGGAGAGAAACATCTTTGCATCTCTGACGGTAAAAGAAAACCTTGAGATGGGGGCCTATGTGATAAAGGGGAAGATAGCAGATAAGCTTGAGTCTATATTAGAGATATTCCCTATGCTTCGGGGGAGGATCGGCCAGAGAGCAGGGACGATGAGCGGCGGAGAGCAGAAGATGCTGGCAATAGGCAGGGCAATGGTTGTAGAGCCCTCATTGCTATTGCTGGACGAGCCTTCAGCAGCATTATCACCCAAGATCATGGACCAGCTCTTCGCCAAAATAAAAGAGATAAACGAGCTGGGAACGACCATAATGATGGTAGAGCAGAATGCTCGCAAGGCCCTGGCAATAAGCGAGAGGGGCTACATCCTGGAGATGGGAAGAAATCGTTTCGAGGGTCCTGCCAGGAGCCTGCTCGATGACGCTGATGTATGCAGGCTCTATCTGGGCAGAGGACGATAACCAAGGATGGCGATTGTAGCGCCACGATCCGCCAGACGCCTTATCGCCTCTGTGCAAAAAAGGTGCCCTCAATTGGGCTGCTAGAATGCCATTGTTTCATTGACCCCGGCTGCAATATTTTGAGCATTGAGCCATTTTATCCTGCCTCATTTCCGCGTTCTGTGAAGCTCCCGCATCATATCGCGGTGCAGCGATGCCATCACATCTCCGAGCAGACCGATGATAAAGAGCTGGATGCCCACGATGATCAGTATTGCAGTCAGGATGGTGAGTGGAATATGCTCTATGCGCCACATGAACCAGTCTCTAGCGACATACAGGCCGACGAGAAAACCTGCCATGCCAAAAATTGAGCCTATCAAACCGAAGAAAAACATGGGGTTCTCAGTCTTGGCCATGCGGAATATGGTCAGAATTATCTTCAGGCCGTCCCGGAAAGGATGAAGCTTGGTCTTGGTCCCTGCCGGCCTTGACTTGTAGGTGATGGGGATCTCGGCAATGCGCAGCCCCTTCTTGACGCTCTCAATTGTGATCTCAGATTCGATCTCAAAGCCGGGAGTAGACAGGTCTAGCAGTCGAATCCCTTCGGTTGTGAAGGCCCGGTAGCCGGAGAGGATATCTGTGAGATGAATCCCGTAAATCAGGGCAAAGAAGCGGTTGATCATCTTATTTCCGATCATGTTAAGCTTCTTCAGTGCACCACCCTGCAGCTTGCCGAAGCGGTTTCCCACCACATGGTCTGCGCGTCCCTTTTGAACCGGCTCCAGGAGGCTGGAAGCCTCGCCGGGGCTGTAGGTGCCGTCGCCGTCTATGAGAAGGATATATTCCTCCTCGATCTGCTCGAAGACCTCTTTCAGGGCCTGACCTTTGCCTGAGCCCGATTGCAGGAATATACGCGCGCCAGCCGCTCTTGCCTTCTCTACAGTGGCATCGGTGCTGTGGCCGTCCACCAGCAGGATATTCTCGTAGCCCAGGGCTTTAAATTCCCTGATAACCGATTCAATGGACTCCTCTTCATTGAGGGTCGGAATAAGAACGCAGACATCTTCGTGGCTCAAGCAGGCATCAGCTCTGGGATGATTGTAAAGGCAATTTATGAGGTGGTGCGTTAAATAGCTTGCTTACAACAAAAAAGGGAAGATCAATCCTTCATAGCCTTGCGGATGATCTTCTCATAGCGTTCTTCTAATTCCGCCATGTCGCTTCCCGTGGTCTCGATGTAAAGCCTTATTATGGGCTCGGTGTTGCTTGGACGGATAAGTATGCTATAGGTGTCTGTTGTGATCTTCAGCCCGTCTCTCGTGTCCGGCTCCATTCTGACAAGATCCTCTTTCAGGCGCAGCATAACTTTAGCCGGGTCCTCGTTGAGCCTGATGCTTTTTTGTTTATAGGGATAATCGGGTATCTCGTCTGCAAGAGCTGAGAGCTTTTCTCCCCGGGAGATGATCTCGCCAAGAGCCAGGCTCATGGCAAAGGGATCGTCGGAGTACTGGAACTCGGGAAGGAAGAAGTGGCCGCTGCGCTCGACGCCCAAAACGGCACCCTCATTCTTCACCCGGTTGGCCACAAAGACGTCGCCCACCTTTTCGCGCAGCACCTTTATGCCGTCCTTCT
>CABMDX010000083.1 GCA_902385025.1 uncultured archaeon
GGAAAGACAACGGTCGTAAATGCAGAGCATGTGCGACATAAGGAGACGGACAGGCTGCACGCCATGGCTGTGGAGCTGGCAAAGATGGGTGCCGATATCCGGGAGAGGCCGGACGGGCTGGAGATCAAGGGCGGCCCGCTGCACGGCTCAAGCGTGCACGGTTATCACGATCATCGTATTGTCATGGCTCTGGCGGTGGCGGGATTCGTGGCTGGCGGCACGCAGATCGATACGGCTGAGGCAGTGGATGTGTCTTATCCTGGATTCTTCGAGCAGATGAAAGGCCTAGGAGCGAGGGTGAGCGTGGGCTGAGGTGAAGCCTGGACCCATGGCAATTCCTTTTTGGAAACATTTATTTTTGAGGAAGTTATAATCTCCTGAAAAAGGAGATTTTTTCATGTTTAATTTGAAGCTTATCCTATGGAACATGGAGTGGCTTGATGATCTCTTCAAATATACAAAGGACGGTCAGACGGTTCAATTCCGTCAGGATTCAGAGAAGGCACCGCATTCTCGCGGGAGCACCGTCAAGCAGCGCCGTGACGATCTATCTGGGATTCTATGCGAATTGAATCCTGATGTAGTCGTCATTGTCGAGGGACCGAGCCGGCCTGAGGAGCTGCAGCTCTTCTTTGATAACATTGGGATGGGCAAGTGGACAACCAGATTGCAGGTCTCGCCAGGTCAGATGCAGAATATAGGAATTGCGGTGCGTATTGACACAGGCAAATTCAAGAATGATCCCATTCAGATAGGGGATACCAGGAAATATTCTTGCTTTGATCCTTTCCTTGCAGATACCGATAACGATGGTATAAGTGAGCAGCATAATTTCGAGAGGCTGCCGCTCTATGCAGAGATCGCCCCTGCACAGGGAGTTCCTTTCCGTGTGCTTGGCCTGCATTTGAAGAGCAAGGGCATCTCCAATTCCACTGAGTGGAGCCAGTGGTGGAATACGGCAGATGCCAATCGCAAGAAGATCCTCGCACAGGCGGCGCAAATTCACAGCCAGTTCATCGATCCCTATTTGACGGATGATAAAACGAAGCTAATTCCTTTGATCGTATGCGGTGACATCAACGATGGACCGGGTTTTGATGCCAGCGAGAGAAGGCTGCTGGCAAGCGGCATTGAACGGCTGATGGGAAATATCTGGCAGCCAGAATTGTGTCTTGGAAATGCCCTGTTTGATGCCCTAAAGCAGAAGGAAAAGGAGGCGCTGGACTTTTCATCAATCTTCACCACGAGCTACAAAGATCCGATCTTCAATAACGCCTATCAAAGGGATGGGATTGATCATATTCTTTATTCAAGATCTAAGCTCCCGAATTGGGTGCATAGTGCAAAGGTCCATCTTGAAATGCCAGATGGAAAGAAGATTGAGACGAAATATAAGCATGCATCCGATCATTATCCGGTATCTGTCGAGTTGGCCGTCGGCTGATGATTTGATCAAGAACAGCGACAGATTAGGGGCATATGGAGGAAGCCAGGGCCTCATCAGTCGCTCTGAATTTTCCATTAGGTCAATCCTCTATGAGAACAGGCTCTTCGTCTTCTATGAGGCTTTCCACGTGACCCGTGATTGCTTCCCTGGACATTTCTCGTCAGAGAGGTTTTTCCGTAGATTCTTTTCCGACATCACGATATTGGATATGGATCTGAAAGCCGCCGAAAATTCAAGCGAAATCATATCCAGGCTCCGCCCAGGGGATTTCCGTCAATGCATTCGATGTCTTGATAGCAGGAATAGCCGAGACCGGCGGCGCTGAGATTCTGATCACAAGAGATTGATATTTTGAATCCATCTCCAAGGTGGCGGAGTTAAATGTAATGGTTCTTTGACGCGCCAGGAGCTTCCGTTCATTGCCGATGACATTATGGGGAAATGGTCTCCCACACCAGGAATTGCAGCCTCGCAAAGCCCAAAGCAGGCCCAACTACCAAACCAATATGCTGAATTCTATGTCTGAGCCCTATTGAGTCGAGATATATCAAGAAGCGGTGCCAGCGGCTGGGGTACAGAATAATAATTCTTCAGCGCCTCTCTCAGGATGTCTCTCTTGTCCTTTTCAGAATTGGCCGCCTTGAAGTCTGGCGCATTTTCGCCACATAGAATGCTTTCACTTTCCCGGAAAGTGGACTCATCATAGTCTCTTGTAAGCTCCATGTTTGGCAAGATGTCGCACACAGCAACCTCAAAACCATAAGCCGTCCCCTGGCAATTTGCCTGGGAGGATTGGCTGATATATTTGGCATTGTCCCAGAAAAATATGCCCCTCCGGCCGAATTTGAAGATGCGCCCCTCTATAATCGAGCCAAAATCCGCAAACAACATATCCATTTCCGATTCCAAAAAGACTCGGTCTAGGGAATCTAAAACCCATGTTATCGTGCCTTTCGGGATGAGCTTCATAGCAAAAATGCCGTAACCTCTCCCGTCTTCAAGGGGTCGAAGCTCAGTGGATGGATGCAGCATGTCTATCTTCGCTCCTGACGCTGACCCGGCATTGCCATCCACAGCCCGCCAGGTTCCTCTCCTCCGGCACATCTGCAAGGCGACATGCTCTCACTTGAACACTCATTTTCCATGCAGGAGGGTATCGGCGTCCTTCCGGCAAGTATGGATTCAACCCGGCTGCGATGCAGAGGGACCATGAATTTAAGAAGCGGCTGCGAAACGGTCCTCATTAACGGAACAAGTTCTGCCACATTTCTGTCGATCTCTCCTGCCAGACTGATGAGATCGGATGATCGCACTATCTTGCGGCAATCCTTTCTCTGGCACCGACATAGCAGGTCTTTGCGGATATTAAGGGTCCCGTAATCGCAGGTTATCTCCTCGCCACAATGAATATCGCACACAGCCACATCGCAGATCGCTCCCAGTGGGACAGTCGTTGGATGGCAGGAATGATTGCAATACTTGCCGATATCCCAGCAAAGAATATAGCGCCCATTATCATCTATATATGCATATCTTTCGATAAATTTGGTCTGCAGCGGCATAAGTTCAGCAACCGCTTCAGGACTCAGAACCAGGTCCAGAGCATCTAATGCCCAGGTGATAGTGCCTTTTGGTATGAGCCTGGATGCAAAAATACCATAGCCTATTTCTTCAGATATCAGCCTGAGCTCTGTGTCTGAATGCATCATAATAGCTATCTCAAAAAAAAGCTGATGCTTGCGACTATAAAGATCTTACGCGCATCCGTTTATAGAAGAATTACTTTGAAAAATAATAGCGAGATAAATCCAATCATATAAATCATATCGCTATTCATTTGCCGCTAGCATAGGTTTCGCCGCATTTCTGCAGGGCCTTTTGCAGCTCTTCTATCTTAATGGGCTTGCTTATGTAGTCGTCCATGCCCGCTTTCAGGCATTCTTCTCTGTCTCCTTCCAGAGCATAAGCGGTCATGGCTATAATGCAGGGTTGATTGGCAGGCATTTTCATCGCCCGGATGCGTCTGGTCGCTTCCAATCCATCCATCTCAGGCATCTGAATATCCATGAGAACCACATCATAATGCTCGCGCCGCAAAGCCGAAAGGACCTCCAGGCCGTTGAAGGCTATGTCTGCTTTGTAGCCCAGCCTCTTGAGCATTTGAATGGCCACCTTTTGATTTATGAGGTTGTCCTCAGTCAGCAAAATGCGCAGATCATGGGTTTTGGCCCTATTGACCGATTTGCCAGGCTGCTCCTCTGCAGCTCTTTCCGGGGTCCTCTTCTGCGAAAGATGCATTGTCATCAGGTTTCGGAGCTGACGCCGCTTTACCGGCTTTGTCAAATGGCCGGATATGGCAGGGTCTTGCTGTACTTTGTATCCTATGGGACTCATTACTATTATTACAGCTTTTGAATTCCTGCCTCTTTTAATCTCCCTTGCCAGCGATAGTCCATCTCTATCAGGCAATACCGCGTCGAGAAGCACAAAATCATAGGTCTCTCCCTCCAGATCATTGGCCTTGGCTCCGCCTGAAAAATCTCTTACCTGCATTCCCCAGGAGCGAGCAAACTGGATCAGCATATTCCTGATAGCATCATTGCCCTCAATGATTGCCAGTCTCTTCCCGGAAAGGCGCAAGTCCGGAGACGTGTCCGCTTCCTTGGTCTTTATTACCTTAGCCCTCGCAGTAAAGTAGAAGGTGCTGCCCACACCAAGCTCGCTCTCTACCCAGATCCTCCCCTCCATCAGCTCAACAAGGCGCTTGCTGATGGCAAGACCCAGGCCCGTGCCCCCATAATACCTGGTGGTGGAAGAGTCCACCTGAGTAAAAGAATGAAACAGCTTGCCTATATTCTCCGGAGATATGCCGATTCCCGTATCCTTGACCGCGAACTGAAGTTCGACTATTCCATTTTCTGCCCCTTCCAGGCTCACAGATAAGACGATCTGACCTTTTTCAGTGAACTTTACTGCATTTCCCAGGAGATTGACCAGTATCTGTCGAAGCCTGGTTGGGTCCCCAAACAGCATGCAGGGCACGTTTTCTTCCACGAGATACGCCAGATCCAACCCCTTCTCCGCCGCTTTGGCTGCCACGAGATCAACAGAAAGCTCGATGCAGCTCTGCAAATTGAAGGACTGGCTTTCAAGCTTCATCTTTCCTCCATCGATCTTGGAGAAATCAAGGATGTCATTTATAATGGCCAAAAGTGCATTTCCGCTGCCCTGGATAGTTTCCAGATAATCCCGCTGCTCGGGCAGAAGATCCGTTTCCATAAGCAGCCCGGCCATGCCTATCACCGCGTTCATGGGAGTGCGTATCTCATGGCTCATATTGGCCAGGAACTCTGATTTGGCTTTGGTTGCAGCCTCTGCCCTATCTTTGGCGCTCTTCAAATTCTATTCATACAGCTTGCGCTCGGTGATATCGCGCATGGATTCAATGGCTCCATAAATCCGTCCCTCTGAGTCATAGAGAACGGCTGCGCTTCCCACAAGGTAAAGCGCTCCGCTCTTCAGATTGGGTATATAGGCTTCGCCCACCAGAGAGCCATCATCCTGCCATTTCAAATTTTCGTAATTTTTGCTTAAATCGATATTGGGATTGAGGACCAAATCGATGAGCATGGGCCTTTTTTCCCCGTAAAAGGGCATTGAATATTCATATTTTCCTTTGCCCAGCATATCCTTTGCCCGAGCTCCGGTCAGCAGCTCGACTGCCCGGTTCCAGGCTATTACCCGTCCCTCCCTATTGATAACAAAGGTAGCGTCTGGCAGGAAGTTGATTATATCCGCCAGCCTGCGCTCAGAATCCTTCAGTGCATCCTCCGCTTCCTGGCGTTCCACGATCTCCGTTTGCAGATTTCTGTTTGTTTCCTCCAGCTCAGAGGTGCGATCCGCTACCCTCTGCTCCAGCTCCACATTCAGCCTCATGATTTCCTTTTCGGCAAGCTTGCGCTCAGCAATCTCCTCTTGTGCCTCATTGTAGAGGCAGGCATTCTCATTCAGGGCCAGAATCTGACGTATGATTACGAGGCTTATTATGGCCCCAACTGACCACGCCAGAATAGAGAAGGATAAGGGCAATGGAGAGTAGTGGCTCCAGATGAGCAGTAGATAAGCCCCTCCGGCGCATAGGTATGGAAGATAAAGCGGCCAGGTAATGCGACCGTAGCGACCCTCGAATTCCCATGTCGCCTGAGCAGGTCCATTTTTCAATGTATTGATTTGAGATAGGCCTGCAAGCCCTATAAGAATATATGCAAGCGGCCAGCCGATATCCACTAATCCGCCCCCCGCACCGTATGTTCCATAGAGTTGCTGGAAATTAAAGACAGAATCGGCAATTATCAGGAGCAAGGTACTGGCTGCGAGCAGGATAATGGCCCTTTGCGTGGAAAGGTCCAATCTTCTTATGAGCAGGTCTATCAGGGCGAATAGCAGCATCATGTCCATAACCGGATAGGCTGCGGAGAGGACCAGCGTTAGCGGATCTGCATTTATATTCTGCTCAATAATCGGTGCAATGAGCAGCGTCCAAAAGAGCAGGATCGACGCAATCATAACGATTGCCATATCCAGGATCATCTTCAGCCGCTCTCGGGAGGAGACCTGCACAGATGGCAGCACAAGCATCCCTATCAAGTATAATAAATAGCGAAGAATATATGGGCCATCGGCATATGAGGGATAAGGGCTCTCGTGAAGCACGATCTCATAATAGGCATAGATGGAATCTCCGAGTGCATAAGAGAGCTGCGCAATAGCCAGAATCATCCAGCCGATGTAGATCCTCTTATTGAATTTTCGAGATATGAATGCTGCATAGAAAAGGCATAGAGTGGATAGAAGATTAAGCAGTATATAGCCCAGATTACTAAAAATTGTGTACCCAGTAGGATTGTCCCTTACAAGAAACCATATCAGTAGGTAGATCGCCAGCAATGCCGCCGCAATGGTCAATGTAACTGGAAACGACAGGTATTTTGCAAAAGGGGGCATATTTGATGCCGGATCTGCGAATTGGTGAGCAGGTGGCACTGCTTTTTCTTCAGCCCGTTCGCTCTCGTAGATAGAGATTAAATTGATGGCTGGCAGCGCAGGTCTCTTCATCGGCATCACTTTCCAGAGCTTTTTGTGCCCCTATGCATAACTGTCTCTTAGCAATGTATCCGGGCAACTCTTGCGCTGTGAGCGCATCGGCTTGCTGCCTTGCATGTAGATGCATCTATCGCGGAAGGATACTTGGGTCATTATCCTATGGTTTTTATCTTTTAGCTGAGCATTACTGGCTCCGACTTTTCCATGCCTCACCTAACAAATTTTTTGGATAATATGCTTTTATCCTCTTTCAAATCACGGACATAATTCTTTTCGTAGATTAAACTATTGGACAGGGAAAAAAAGGAAATTTGAGCCACATATGCAACAGCATTTTTATATTAAAATAGAATGGCGAGTAATCTGCAATATGTGTTGCCTGCCCATAACCTTATCTCTGTGATTCAATTTAATTGTATATGGTGGATTACGTTTGAAGGAAGAATTCGAGAGGATGTCCTTCGATCAGAAGGTGTCCTATCTGGTGGATAACTTGAGAAATCTGCCCGATGATTTATCAGAAGAGGGTATTGAAATTCTCGTCAAGGCCGGCGAGACGGAATATGCTGCCGTTCTTGCCAGAGAGAAAGGAATGATCGACAGGGCAATTAAGATCCTGAAGGATAGCGGAGACTTCCTCTGGGCTGCTCTGATGGCCAAAAACGCTGGCCGGGAAGGAGAATCGGAGTTCCTTCTTCGAGAGGGGCTTGATTATTACATTGGCATGGAGATGTTCGGAAGGGCCGTCTCTGCATCCACAGCCCTCCAGTTGCCCGCAGAAGAGATCGATTCCATCTTCAGAAGAGGCATTGAGTCGGAGTCCCGAGGGCTGGACCTTGCCCATAGCAGGGACATGATCGACAGTGCCATGGAGTCGTTGGATATTGCATTAATCGGCAAGAATGACGAGACCTCGCGGAAGGTTTTGCATGCCTTGAATGAGGAAAGAGATAAGAGAGCAAAGGATGAGCAAAGGGCAAGGAATCAGGAATCCTGAGCGGGATATGGGCAATTGGCCCACCGATTCTGCAC
>CABMDX010000084.1 GCA_902385025.1 uncultured archaeon
GAATGTTGCCTGCGTAGACGTACTTCAGGCCCGCCTCGTGTCCGATGTCGAGTCCCCTGCGAAGCAGTTCGACTCCCGTGCCGGGCACATTTTTCATCCTATGCTTGGGAACGAAAGCCGTGACATGCCAGGGCAGGTCCTGGCTGACCGAGGCCAGGAACTCGGCAATATCGCGAAGCTGCTCCTCGGAGTCGTTGTATCCGGGTATGATGAGGGTGGTGACCTCGAGCCATACCCCAGAATCCCAGAAGAGCTTGATGTTGCGCTGCACTGGCTCCAGCCTGGCCCCGCACACCTTGCGGTAGAACTGATCATCGCCCTTCAGATCTATGTTATTGGCGTCAAGAAGGGGCATGATCTTCTTCGCCGCCTCCTCACCTGTGTAGCCGTTGCTCACAAAGACATTCTTCAGTCCCTTCTCTTTGGCCAGCACCGCAACGTCGTAGGCATACTCGAAGAATATGGTCGGCTCTGTGTAGGTGTAGGCGATTGCCTGGCAGCCACTGGCCTGGGCGGCGGCTGCCACCTCCTCCGGAGGCACGAATTGCCCCGGTATTCGACTGGTCTCTCTTGGCATCTGGGAGATATCCGCATTCTGGCAGTGCAGGCAGCGGAAGTTGCAGCCCGCGGTGGCTATGGAATAGGCCAGGCTGCCGGGCATAAAATGGAAGAAGGGCTTCTTCTCAATGGGATCTGTGTTAGCAGCTATGAGGTTTCCGTAAACCAGGGTCATCAGCTTTCCTTCCTGATTCTCCCGAACGCCGCAGATTCCTCTCTTGCCAGGGCGTATGCGGCAGAGCTGGTGGCAGAGGCTGCACTGCACATCGCCGTCCAGCTTTTGCCAGAATTGCGCCTCACGAGTGCTTTCCTTGCGCATGAATAACACCAACCAGAATATATTGATTCTATATTTCAATATATAATACTATTAGGTATAAGAGGTAGCGCGCCATAATCGCTGTAAATTCGTAGTGCCTATGTATCCTGATTCAATTCACTCCGCCGAGGATAACTGGTAAGAAGTGTTCATGGTTATAGCAATGAGTCAGTCAGGATACAGCTTGAGAAAAATTCTCATGTATCAATTAAACATATCCATTGCATTATGTATATGTTCTGCGGCTCAAAGGGCTAGCTGCGGCATGCGGATTGCATTTTTAGAACTTCATGGCAGCTCCGTTTCTATCCCTTAGCAGCAAAAATAATCCAGCCGGGCATGATTTCACATGGCAGCGGCCTGTAGCCTCAGCTTCGAATAATCAAAAAATATGACCTCGGGAGAACACGATGGCGCTCAGGTAGGCGCGATGGATTCGATCAGATCCTTGGGTGTGATGATTCCCCAGAGCGCACCGCTATCCAAGACCACGAGCTGCCTTGCGCCCGTCTTCCCCAGCATCTTTATGGCCTCGTAGATGGGCGCATCCGAGCTTATGGTGAGGAAACCGGGATTCATGATTTCACGCACCTCCAAATCAATTATGCCTTCTGCCACCGCCCTAGTTATGTCTGACATGCTTACAAGACCGGGAGATCTATCGTCTACTATAGCCTCCTGTTCCCCGTTCATAATCAGTATCCTCGATGCCTCTCTAAGAGAAGTGTTAGGACTGATGCGAACTGCACGCCTGGCAAATTTTTTGACGGGGAGGCCGGGAATCGAGATCATTTCAGTGATATCGAGGACAATCCTGCTCATGGTGTTGTCCAATGCCACAACATTGCCGCGAATGTATAGCTTGATGACAGGAGTGGGCCCAACTTCGACTTCATCCCCCACGCTGAAGTCGTTGATATCACCGATCATGCGAATAGATACACAGCTCTGGCGGGTGGAGTGCTTAACATTGTTGAAGATGATCTCGGTCGCGCTCGCGTCCTCGACTATAATGCCATTCTTGACTACACGCACTTTAGCTTCGTCTCCATCCGCGTTGTTCTCCATGCCCAATGCGTTGTAGGCAATGGCCGTGGCCGTATACCCGCCCTTGGGGCCTTTTACACTCTCTACAAGGTTTAAGGCCTTCAAAGATCGCATTTGAACCCTTATTGTCTCAGGATCGCGGTCCATCAGCTCTCCGATCTCCTTGCCCTTGATAGCCCGGCTCTCTTGGCGGTGAAGATTGATCAAAGTGGTCAAGGTGTCTCTCTGAACTGGCGTCAAACCTATGTTGAGCCCCAGACTGAGTAATCCAATAGCTGCTATGATAAATATCGCGTATTGGCCTAGCGTCGGCAAGAAGGTCGTGGCAAAAGGGGAGCCCTCAAGTCTTATGGACATTATTGGAGAGATAGGCGAGCCAAAAGTCGATAATGCTCCAAAGCCTGTCGAGAGCCCTCCCATCATCACAAATTTTGTCGTTGCCTTGCGATCGAAGGAAAGGAAGAATGCGACCGCACAAAGCACTAAGAGCGGAAGTATCGGTGTGATGAAGATAGCTAATAGCCCCAGCACGATTATGATCATGGCGAGTGCTGCATTAAGAGGAGTCTCCTGCAATGCAGAACCCAATCTTCTATCGAACCATAATTGCCTGCGACGGACTAATGCTCCTACTAAATGCTTAGCTAATGCCATAACCGCTAATATATCCGAAAGCAGCTCGGATAGATACCGTCGTAGCATTAATATTGTCTCCCTTAGATTGGCAACTGGCTTTTGCTTCATATAACCATTGTGGTTTATCGCGAGTTTTCATCGATCATCTTTTAAAAAATAAAGCGATGCTCGAGGCACCGCTTTACATTCCTAGCGTGGGATTGATTCCTAGGACGAACACTATCACGAAGTATATGGCGTTCAGCACCAGACCGAAGGGCACACCCAGCTTGGCCCACTCGCCGCTCGTGATTCCGAGCTTGCCGGCAGAGATGATATTGGGGATGTTGCCGGGGATGAGCATGCCGCCTGAGATGAGCAGTCCGTACAAGGCAGCATTGATCTGCCTCTGGCTCATGGCTGGAGAGATCTCAGCCGCCGTCAGTGTGGCGTTGTCCAGGATGGCGGATACCATGTTGACCCAGACCAGTATCAACTCCGGGAACATCGGGAAATACTTGAAGACGACGACCTCCATTCCTGCCCCCAGCAGGAAGAGAGCGGATACGACGAGCCAGACCTTGCCTGCCCTGATGATGACCTCTCTTAAGCCGCCGGACTCCTCGCCCATCTTGGTTACCTCGGCCTTGGCGGCATTTTTACCCACATAGAACATGGCAAATAGAGAACAGGC
>CABMDX010000085.1 GCA_902385025.1 uncultured archaeon
TCAGATCGGAATCCATTGTCGATTTGATGATTTATGTTATGGATTGCTTTAACCTACCAATACCCGACGAGGGTGGACTGCTTTACAAGCTCAAAGCGATAGGGCTAAAAGTTGGAAAGTAGAGTAAGTAATATACCTTGGATTCATACTGGTGAATTTGCTCATTGGTCAAACATCCAGGATCCGCTTCGGAATACATTTTACCTCTGATATTGGAAATCGGGCGAACCCACTTATCACAAACAGTCTCTTTATACCCATTCCAGTACATGAGATCACCCGTGCTTAGGTAACCCAAAGGTATAGGCATAGCTATTCGGAATTCGTAATCCGGTTTGCTGGCTGATTGTGGCATATCATATTGTGCGCTGTCCTCACGTCCTTTATTCCTCTGCAAGAGATCAAGTAGATCTTTCATGCCCCTATGCAGTTCATCTTGCACGTCTTCTAGCGATTTGAGCGTTATTCCTGGGTACGTGTCACGCATAATATCTTTTCCCAGAATATATTCATCACTATTCTCTTTTATGAAATTGATTTCATCATAAAGGTCTCTATATTCATAATACCTCCTCACTATTTGACCATAGGCAGTATCTAGAATGGGAAGGGGATCAGTTGGCCAGTTGGGCAATGAATCATATCTTTGTAACGTGATTTTAAAGTTATATGGGTCACTTTGGGCTATTTTTGGCAATTCGCTAATTTTATCTAAAAATCCTTCGACATTTGTAGGCATGGGGTCTCCATTGCCGCCTAATTGAAAATACTCAATCTCTAGTTGCTTCTGATCAGCATATTGATTCATGGTAGCCACAGCTTCTGCTTTGATATCTAATCCCCAACCAGATCCTTCCATTGAAGCTGTAATATCTTCTTGTTTTTCACGAGAATATGTTTTAAATTTCATGACTACATTCAATTGAGCGCCGCCATAAATAGCAGATACAAAAGAATCGCCATATATTCGCCTAAACTCCGCAGGATTTTCTTTTGCTAAGCTAACTGCCTTCTCACTGAGCCAAATCCCTTTCTCATTATCTGAATCAGATTTAGGCAAAGATATTAATGGATATTCTTTTGAATACTCTATGGAATCAATATTAAGTGCTTTGTTTATCTCCGTGGGTGTTTTACCTTTCGTAAGAAGCGATGTTACCAATGCGGATTGATCTCGAAGGACTGGTGCTGTATAAATTACTCCATTTCTAACATTAGCCCACGTAATAAATGATTCAAACGATCCGCTGGTTGTTACTTTATCGGCAAATTTAGCTTTAGCGCCAACACTATATGTTAGGTACTTATACTGAATTTCAGCACTAACTTCAAGCTCCTTTGTCGTTTTGTTGTGCTCAGTGGAATGAGCAATTCTGTACTGTTTTTCTTGTCCCGTATCTTTGGCTTCTATAAAACTTATTCCGATAATATCTTTTTTCTCTCCAGATACGCTATCCCATCCCTGTCCAAGACCAACTCCTCCATCCGGGTAACTTACATCTCTTGTACTCAAAGCCATTTTATTTCCTCCAACGTGTGTCCTATAGCTCCCTAAAAGACTTTTATTTATATTAGCTATTAATATTTATATTTAATCTGAAAGTTGCGATACTGCCATTTCGCTTAATTATCGGTCCGACAATTACTCTTTTACCGATGCAAAAATCCATTGAACTCAATTGAAAAATCCTACCTTTTATATTCTCCAAAAATTTTGAAACATTTTCTGCATCTTCAAGTACTTGTGAACTGCATTCAATTGAGCTAATTCGAACAACACGCTTGTCGACAAGACTCGAAAACCAGAGGCAATTCGTTATATTGCTTTTTCGAAGGGAGGTCAGCGTGATTCCCTCTTTTTTCAGATTTCAACTATCACAAAAATTGTACTTAATCTCATATATACTTTTCCATAAAATTTGATTGGATAGAGTCCTGAAAGTATTTCGCACACGCATTAGCTATGAACCAGTAACAAGGGTTTTAAAATTAGGCCAACACAATTATCCATTGGATTATCCGGCAAAAGCAGAGGGAGTGATCACAAAGCAGATTGCTCTGCATATGAAAAATCGTGGAGGCGAGTTTAACAAGTCTGGAAAAGCAAGAGAGGGATAGCCCCGCAACTCCAGCAACCTGGACTTTGCAGATAAGCGTTTTCAGGTTATAGCTATTGATTATACCAAATTGCTTAAATATATTTTTTGCTCCTTTACCATCTTATGACATCAAATAGGAAATCCCGTATTGACTTAGACCTCCTAATCCAAAGACTCCTAATAGCTGAGGCAACCAAAAGGGGAATGAGTCCAAAGCCTAATTGACAAAATTGATAGAAGAAGCCTCGAGCCTTGAGACCAATGCATTAGTTGGTATAGTAGAGGCGGCACAAGAAAGAGTTAAAGAGCCGCCAATTGCAGGATCTACTAGCTCCTCCGACCTAAATCTCGGCCTTTTCTCGACACAACTATTATCCTCAATACCAACGCATTATCATGGTTGATTAATAATATTTAGCTTAGCCTTGATACAGATCTCCAAACAATTCTATCCATGATGCTAAATAATAAGGATTGGTGAGCGATTCTATGGATCTATCTGAGAGTATCTTTTTAGGGAACAGGGTTGTCCACTTATCCTGGAAAAGTGTATATCTGAATAAGGTTACATTATTGTCTTAGAGAAAACTAGGGCGAACCCAAGAAGTGCTATCGAAAGAGGTTAAATTAGTGCGGGGGACGGGATTCGAACCCGCGAACACCTGCGTGACAGGGCCCTCAACCCTGCTCCTTTGACCTGGCTTGGAAACCCCCGCTCGAAATGGGTTTTTATCGGCTTATCGGGCCGACCCTGATTCTAAGATAGCTCTGCCAGCTTTGCGTCTAGATCAAGAGCTCTCTTCTTGATCTCCTTAGCGGCTCTTTCAACCAGATCCCTGGCTGGCATACATCCACAGCTTTCAACGGATACCACGAAGGAATCTAGGATGGGTGTCAGCTTCAGAGCCCCGGCCTCGCACGCATCAACACAGAGCTTGCACAGAGAGCATTCCAGTATATTTGTAGCTTTCGCTCTGCCATCTTGGATGGCCAGAATATTCCTGGGGCAGATCTCGACGCACTTGCCGCATCCGTCGCATGTCGCACCGATCTCAAAGCTGGGCTCATTCTTGTAGCCGCAAAGCGTGCCTGCCTGCCACTTGGAGTGCTCCTTGCCCACGCGCTTGGTGGCATAGCCCTCAATGACCAGCTTCTCTCCCTCGCCAAGGATGACTATTGGTATCTTGTCGAATGCCGGCTTCACGCTTGGATCTGTGAACTGGATATCCTTGGAGTAGACCATGCCAGGCCCCTCCATGGAGAGCATGAAGTCTACGCGGCAGCCGGGACAGCCCGTTCCGCCGCACTGGCACTCCTCCGGCTCTGAGAACACATCAATGTCCTCAGCCTTGAGCGGCACCTCTCCCAATCTCAGCGAGATCTGCTCATCGAAGAGCACCGATGTGTTGTCATAGAGGCTGATTTCATCTATGGCAAGCACCGGCACTTCGCTCATACAGGCACGGCGAATGCCGTTCGAGAAGGCGGGAGTTACGCCCGAGAGGAGGTACCGGATGCGGTCCTCCTCGAGCTGCAGCAATTCAAACTTCAAACTTTACACCCTTCGACCCCTCTTTCCGCCGGCAGGCTTGGTGCCGTCGTGGGGTATGGGGGTTGCATCCTCGATTCTGCCAATGCGCAGGCCCGCGCGCGCCAGAGCACGAATGGCTGCTTGCGCACCCGGTCCCGGGGACCTCTGCTTGTTTCCGCCGGGCGCCCGTACCTTAACGTGAACGCCGACGATCCCCTTGTCCTTCACAGCTTCTGCGACCTGCATGGCCATCTGCATGGCTGTGTAGGGCGAGCTCTCGTCCCTGGCTGCCTTTACCACCATGCCGCCCGAGATCTTTGCCAGCGTCTCGGCTCCGGTCAGATCGGTAATGGTGATGAGCGTGTTGTTAAAGGACGAGAAGATATGGGCAATGCCCCATTTTCCTTCTGCCATTTATCCTTCCACCCTGGGTGTTCTGGATGCCCTCTCTGGATGGCCTTCCTTGGCCATGGGCGATCCCATGTAATAATCAATGGTCATTTCATCGCCCCGCTTCACCAGATAGCCCGGTACATCCACTCTGCGCCCGGATACCTGAATATGGCCGTGAACGATGAACTGCCTGGCCTGCTTCAGAGAATTGGCGAGCCCCTGGCGGTAGACCTGCGTCTGCAGCCTCCTCTCCAGAACGTCGCTGACCTTCATGGAAAGAATGGCATCGAGGTCTCCTTCCTCCTTGAGCATGCCCAGCCTCTTAAGACGGGTCAGAATTGCTTCTGCCTCCGGAGGCGCCTGTCCTACGGACACTGCGGCGAGCATCTTTCTGCTGGCCTGCCGGTATTTCCTGAGCACGGCCTGTGCCTTCCAGAGCTCTCTCTTGTTGCGCAGTCCATAGGCCTTTACGACCTCCACTTCCCCGGCGATCCGCTCAGCCTGCCAGGGAGTGCGTGGCCTCTCATACATCTTGCGGCTCTTACCTGGATATCCCATTTGCTACCACCTACTCCTTAGCTGGCGCCGGTGCTGCTGCCGGTGCTCCTTCCTTCTTTCTGCTGACGCCTACAATTGCTCCCGTGCGTCCAGTGGACCTGGTCCTCTGGCCTCTAACACGCAGGCCCCGCTCGTGCCTGATGCCCTTGTAGCTCCTCATCTTCTTCATGAGGTCCAGGTCTTCGCGAAGCGTCATGTTGAGATCCATGCCCATGACATGCTTATCAGCGCCGGTTTCAATATCGCCTCGCCGATTAACCATCCACACGGGCAGAATTTTGGTGGCATCCTCTTCGACGACCTTCTTCAGCTTCTCTATTTCCGCATCAGGAAGCAAGCCGAGGGTTGCAAAGGGATCTACGCCTGCCTTATCGGTAAAGATCTTGGCACATCTGCGGCCCACGCCTTTAATGCCCGTCAGGGCCATGTGGACCTACTTCTTTCCTGCCAAGTCTGTATTTAGAATGCGAACTATATGCCTGAGCTCTTCATCAGCGCTCTTCTTAGGCTTCTCTTCTGGCTTCTTTGCCTTTTCTTTTGGTGCTTTCTCTTTTGCCAAGTTAGTCCTCCAGGGAGTTTATTCCTCTGGATCAGCCCCGGGTCTGCAGCCCGACGCCGCCCGCTCAACACGTCGCTGGGCGAATGAATCCATTAAGACAGAAAGGAAATACGCTTCTCGTACATAAGTCTTATGATGCTTTAATTTCAATATCGTTTTCCCGCATCCATTCGCGGAGGGCCTGTTCTTCTCTTTGCTTCTCAAAATCGTACCATTTCTGCAGCATTCTCCTTTGTTCGAGAAGGCCCTTGAATCTTCCATAAGCTCCACGACTGCTGAAAATCTGCTGGACGCGGGAGAAATCATCCGGCATTTGCCCTTCTGTGAATTCATAGACAAGCCGCAACCCCAAATTCAGGTCGCTTTTATGGGGTATCTCCACGAAATGATCGCAATCAAATGTCTCCTCATCCAATTCATCAAGGCCGCCAAGCTCTGATTGATAATATATTTCGCCATTGTCCAGGCAGAGAAGCGCTCTATGGATGCCGTATGATTCAGAGCTGACGAAAAGGAAGGCGTCCTCTATTTCATCAAATGTGACTGCAAGCATTTTCTTTTGTCCGGTTCTTCTCATGACTTCATAGTTTCATTTGCTTAGAATCTTTTCCAACTCGGCCTTTCTGGCCTGAAGCACTCTCAGCCTTTGTTCGATTTCTGCTATCTCTTTCAGGATCCTCTTCAACTCGGTTTTTCCCGTTGCTTTCGCCAGATATTCCGCACCCAGCTCCTCCTTAATGTAATCCTCAAGCTGACGCCTCAAAACTTTGATATAAGGATTTCCCCAAACCGATCCATGGCGATATTCAAGTTTGCCGGCTTCTATGCCGCTGATGATAAAATCGTCATTCACCTTATACTCTTTCTTTGCCGTGACATTGCTAAGGGAGGCGCCCTTTCGCTGCCATTCACCGTATTCAGCCATTTGTCCCCACCAATGCATATCTCATTATCTGGGATTATCTGGTTCTGGGCCTCGCCAATTCTCTTATCCCTTTCGCAGTTCCCTCA
>CABMDX010000086.1 GCA_902385025.1 uncultured archaeon
AGCAGCGCGACAATCACCATATCATGGGAAAAATCCACTGCAACAAACTCCTGAAGCCGGGAGTGAGGCATATCCCTTCTGGCAGAGGCGAACCTGCGATATAGGCTCTTATCAGATAAAGAGTAAAAGAATTCCTTGAGCAGAGGCTCGTCACTTATCTTCACAGGCCGCAAGAATACTCGGAGTCCCGTTTCTGTGCGTTTCCCCGTCTCCAGAGCTTCAGGATACTCTGCAGGATGGTAGACCTGATACGGGGTCACGAGAGAGATTTTGGGTGGCTCTTGTATCAGCCATGGCCTGAATTTTGGATGAGAGATAGCAATCAGATCCATGGCCCGTTCCCGGATATTCTTTCCATGCAGATAGGCGATTCCGTATTCCGTAACAACATAGCGGACATCTCCTCGATGCACGGTCACGCTTGCGCCTGGGCCGAGCTGAGGGACAATGCGGCTCGACACACCATCGCCTGAGATAGAAGGAATGGCGAGGATGGATTTGCCTCCCGGAGCGAGCGCAGCGGCGCGCATGAAGTCAGTCTGACCGCCCACACCGCAATAGAGCTTTCCTTCCAGTGACTCGGCCGTAGCCTGGCCGGTGAGGTCAAGCTCCAGAGCGCTGTTTATCGCCGTCATATTCCTCTGGCGGACGATGCGTTGAAAGCTATTTGTGTAGTCGATGCGCTTGAACATTACATCTGTATTTCTATGTAGAAATTCATAGGTCGTTTGTTAACCCATACAAAAAGAGGCTACAGAAACTCCAGGATCTATGCTTTTTTTGCTGTTGTCAAGAATGCCCTGCTTCATCAGCAAGGCTGCGCCGTCGCTGAAGAGCTCACTATGCAGCCCCAGATGCTTTTTATCCTTCAATTGAGACAATGTAGCATCCGGAATGCTTCCGTATCCTACCTGCAAGGTGGCCCCATCCTCAACAATGCGTGCAACATTTCTGCCGATCCTTCGAGCGATATCTTCGGACACATTTTCCACATACTCTTGCAGGGGTTCATCCCTGACAACGACATAATCCAGATCCTTAATGTTTATGATGCCATCACCGAAAACATAGGGCATCTGAGAGTTTGCCTGAGCCACAACAAGGGAGGATTTCTTAGCGGCCGCCTTGGCGATATCGACGCTTATTCCCAGGCTCATGTTCCCGTCTTTATCCGGATACGAGGTCTGTATCAGTGACAGATCGATTGGCATCATATCTCTATGAATTAGATCCGGAACAGAAGAGAGAAATACCGGCGTAAAGTCTGCAGAGGCATTGTTGACCAGAGCTCTAGTGCTCTCTCCAATAAAGAGCGAATTCAGCCTGAAGATGTCTCTGAGCCGTTCTCTTGCATAATGAACTGGTCCCTGGCTCCAGAACTGGACCAATTCAACATCGAAAAAGGCGGTGGGATGGGCCTCTGCAAAGGCCATCAGTGCTCTTGTCAGGGCACAGGGCTCTGCGCAGGCTGTGCCGATAAAGATCCTGGCTCCAGGATGCACTAGCCTGAATATCTCCTCCTCAGAGGTGAACTTCTCAGGAAACTGCTTTTCCCAGGCATTCCAATCAGCGACAGTGTTTAGGGTCATATCCTCACCCGTGTGCGAGCTTCGCCACAGGCCATCCGGCTTTTCCAGTATGTTGCTATTGATTGTGGCATTGATGCAGATATAGATTGCAGATCAATTTCCGACAAATCGCTAATTATTTTCAGAACTTATATCTGCATTATATGTTGGATCCGGTTAAATCTTTATCTGGAACTTCTCTGTAACATGTGTTATACCATCTAGGACAGTTTTGCCATCAAGTACAGTTCAGATGGAGATGGAAAAGGAAAATCGATATCTTATGATGCTGCAAAACAATTAAGCTCACATATCGTACTTGAGGGATCGCCAGGGATGCCTTATCGCATATCTTTTAATGCGATATATTAATTCATCTTAACAAATCTCAAATGGCTTAATATTCATATTCTGGATATTCTTGTTTTTGAAATAGCATGATAGCAGCACAATTTGAGGGATAAATAAATGAGAAATCTGATGCTATTAAGCCTGATCGTTCTATCGCTGGCAATGAATTGCATGGCAGCAGCGCCAATACATCTGGGTGGCGAGAGTGGAAAAGCAGTTCTGATGCAAGTAGCCAGCGTGAATGTGACCAGTCAAGTAGCCAAAGCTTCACAAGGGGACCTGTGGAATTGGGGAAAAACACCGATGAACTATGACATAAATTCAGGAAAACCAAAAGAGCAGACATCCTACGATGAATACGATATCTGGCTTGGTGCCATGAACAAGTACATTCCGCTTAATGTAAGTTTGTACGATTGATAATATTTCTTGATGGCATGATCGACTGCAATAAAGGCTCTTGCCAATAACCTATTTTTTAGCTCAAAGAGCGCAGATTGCTGAACGTGGATAGCAGCATGCCAGATTGGACTTTTTAAGAAAATTTATATTATCGTAGAAGATAGTCTGAGAGGAGAGAATGATATCGCAGGATAAAGGCGAACATAAAATCAGAGATACGCAGATCGCGAAAAAACGCATATTGGGACTCATGCAATAGGATTAAGCCATTTTATTCAAAACGGAACCATTCAGAACCATTAAACGAGTTTTCGAACTTTTGTTAAGTTTATTTGGCGCCTACTATTATATTCCTTTAAGCCATCGTTCTGCTATATCTATATATATCGTTCCACAATATAGGAAATAAGACTCATTCAATTGAGCCAAATCTTCAGGGAGGTTAGTAAAAATGAATCATACAAGACTTTTTGTAACATTATTGGCTGCATGCATCCTAATTATGCCAGCACTCTCATTGCAAAACAACCAATTTGGACAAGATGATAAACAAAAGCAGTGCGACTGTCCGAATTTTCAAAAAGACTGTAAGCAGATGCAGCAGGGTCAGGATGACAAGGAGAAGTTCTGCGGCTGCCAGAAATCCATGATGGGAGAAGAGGTCAAGAAGATGCACAAGGGCCAGATCAACAACGTGATGGCGGTCCTGTGAAGGGAGGCAATGCTAGCAGTCGAGCTCGAT
>CABMDX010000087.1 GCA_902385025.1 uncultured archaeon
ATATCCGGAGCAGCCGATGAAGCGCGAGCCGCGGTGGCCGCGCCGAATAATCAGGTCCTTGCCGCACTTCTCGCATGTGCCCACGATCTTATCCGTGCGCAGGCCGTCCTTGAGAGAATGGCCGATGCCCTCCTGGTTCTGGGTAAGCTCATCAAAGACACTCGTGAGCATGACCCTTGACTCCTCAATGACCTCGTCCTCCTTGATCTTGCGCTCCGAGATCTGTGTCATATCTTTTTCCAGGGTCTGGGTCATCTCTGGCTTGGTGATGGTGGGGGCATACTTTTGCAGCGTGTCCACCACAGCATAAGCAGTATTCGTGGGGCGCATGGGATTTCCCTGCACATAGGCCCGGGCATAGAGCTTGCTGATGATGTCATGGCGGGTGGATTTCGTGCCGAGGCCCAGCTCATCCATTAGCTTGATGAGCTTTCCCTGCCCGTAGCGCGCCGGAGGCTGCGTCTCCTTGGCCTCGACGCTGGTGCCGAGCACCCGCAGCCGTTCCTCCTCTTTCAGCTCAGGCAGGATGTGCTCCTCTGCCTTGCTGTAGGGATAGTAATATCTCCAGCCGGCCTCGACGAGCCTCGCCCCGCTGGCTCGGAAAGGCTCTGGACCAATGTCCACCTTGAGGCTGGTGGCGTCCCATACGCACTGCTCGGCAAGGGTGGCAAAGAAGCGGCGCACAACCAGCTCGTAAATTCGCCATTGATCCTCCTTCAGCTCGCTTTTTTCCACAGGAGCGGTTGGGTAAATCGGCGGGTGGTCTGTAGTCGATCTCTTGCCACGGGTCGGCACCATCTTTCCCTTGAGGAGAAGCGATGCCTCTTTGGCAAAGGCGCCTTTGGTGAAAAGCTCTGTGAGCGCCCGCAGATCGATAGAAGGCGGGTAAACGGTGTTATCGGTTCTGGGGTAAGAGATGAAGCCGTTGGTGTAAAGCCATTCAGCAATGCGCATGGCATTGGCTGCAGAAAAGCCTATGCCGCTGGCGGCGGCGATAAAACTGGTGGTATCGAAGGGAGCGGGCGGCTTATCGATGCGCGGCTTCGTCTCAATGGACTTGATAACAGCAATCTTGCCAAGGTTTGCGATTATCTTATCAACGGTTGCCTTCTCCCAGATGCGCCCATTGGCATGCTGTACGCGAAGTTCTTTTTCGAGATCGGCATAGATCTCCCAATAAGGTTTGGGCTGGAAGGCCTGGATCTCACGCTCCCGATCCACTATGAGCGCCAGGGTAGGGGACTGGACCCTTCCCACTGACAGAAACTCTTTGCCGAGCCGACCTGAGGTCAGAGAGATGTATCTGGTCAGAGCTGCGCCCCATACAAGGTCTATTATCTGCCTGGCCTCTCCTGAGGCAGCCAGGTCGTAGTCCACCTTTCCGGACTTCTGGAAGGCCTTTAATATCTCATCTTTGACAATGGCGCTGTATCTGACGCGATCTGCCTTGAGGGCGGAATTGGCCTCCTTGGCGATCTTCAGGGCCTCGACGCCTATGAGCTCGCCCTCCCGATCGTAATCCGTGGCGACGGTGATGCGATCCGCCTGCTTTCCAAGTGCACGCAGGGCCGCGATAATCTTCTCTTGCAGCGGACGGACGACGATTTCGGCCCTGATCAGCTCTTTGCAGTCGACCTTCTGCCAATTGTTGTATCCAGGAGGATAGTCTACTCCCACGATATGGCCGCTCAGGCCAATTACCACCTTATCATCGAACTGAAAGGCTTCGATTCCTGCAATCCGCTGGGAGCGGGGCTTGCCACCTGCAAGGATCTGAGCTATCCTCTTGGCAGCATCGTGCTTCTCTGCTATGATGAGATGCATTCATCAAAGGCAAATATTGCAGTTGATTTAAGTTTTTCGCAAAAAAATGGCCAACTACGAAGAATCGCCTTTATTGGAAGCCAAATGAGATCCGCGATAAAAGATAATGACGAATTGGATTTAGGGAAGGTTCAATTGCAGAGCCGATGCATAAGGCGATTATTCCTATTCGCCGAAGGGTCATGGTAACATATGTATAATTCACAGAGATGAATAATTAGTTTAATCAACATGATTATTCGACAAATTTCAATTGTTATAGTCAATGTCATTCCATCAAAAATCGCTTTTGAGGGACTGCTTGCCCAATAGGAATGTGGGGAGCGTTCACTCAAGCGAATTTAAGCAATACGAAATTATTTTCAGAAGATATGGTTATTTATCATTCATACGAAATACTAGTTTCGTATTCTAAAGACCACTACCTGATATCGCGGTAGCCTGCCGGAAGTCTGAAGTATCCAGAAGGGAAGAAGTCGCCCCAAGGTCGAGAAGCACTGAATGGTATAATTAAAAAGCTCAGAAAAAATATAATTTATTTTAAAAATTGTTTTTATTTTATAGTCGCAAAGGTAACAGATTCTTATAATATATACAGTAATAATTTTGTCACGCAAAAAGTTTAAGTAGCTATGACGCATTAGAAAAAGCGGCGGGAGATTGTAATGAATTGTGATGATGCCGGATATGATACCTTTTAGCTTAGGCCATCATATCATCGCTTCGGCATTAGCCGTCATTACAGTTTTTGCTGCTAAAAAGGTAAAGGAGGATAAAGAACGTGTCTGACAAGATAGACCTATATAGCGACCGCGGAGTTCTTTTGAAGAGCGACGTCGACCTGAGCGCCGTCAGCCCTCTCAAGAACGCGGCCATGCAGAGACTCATTTCTCTCACAAAGCGAAC
>CABMDX010000088.1 GCA_902385025.1 uncultured archaeon
AAAAGCCTTCAACGATTTAAAAGGTGAGTTTGTCAGAGGCGATCAATACATATTCGCCTACGACTTCAATGGCACACTTCTCGCTCATCCCTATCTGCATAGCCTAATTGGCAGAGATAACCGGGATCTGGTTGATCCCAACGGTGTGCATTACATAAGAAATCTGATGAAGGTGGCAAAGCTTGGCCAGGGCTTTGCCTATAGCGTCTATCCCAATCCGAGCAAGGCTAACCAGACTGAACTCAAGCTTGTCTATGTGCTCAAGGTTGATGATAACCTATGGATAGGATCGGGCATATACCTTCCCGGACAGGCTCCACTCTTCAGCTTTGAGAATCAGCGCAGGCTGAATATGTTTGTGGACGATGCCAGGAACTATGCTCTGAAAAATGGCAGGGACACGGCCCTCCATGCGTTCAACGATCCCGGAAGTGAATTTGTCAGCGGCGATCTGTATATATTTGCATATGACTTCTCGGGAAATGTCCTTAGTCTGCCCTTCCAGCCCATGCTGCTCGGCACAAATAGGCTGGATGCCATGGATCCAAATGGGGTCGCATTTGTCAGAGATAATCTCGAACTGGCCAGGAACTGATCTGGACAGACCTACTACCTATATCCCAATTCAAAAGAAAATATGAGCGAGGAACTGAAAATGAGCTACACCGCTATGGTGGACGATAGCTGGTGGCTAGGAGCAGGGATATACGGCAACTCTTCAACCGCCCGGAATTTATCGGCCATGAAGCCTGCCAACAGGGAAGAGCTGAAGACGTTTGTGGAGGAGGCCCATAGCCATGCGCTGGTAACAAGCAAAAACAGGGTCCCAAAGGAGTTCATGGACCTCAATAGTAGCTGGGTAAGGGGAGATGTCTACATCTTTGCTCAAGATTTCAATGGATCTTCTCTATGTCTGCCCTACATGCCCAAAGAAGTGGGGACCTACCGTTTGGATATTCAGAACGATCAGGGCATTTACATCAACAGGGAGATGCGTGCCATAGCCATCAATGGCAGCGGCTTTTATGAGTACAGATGGAGAAATCCAATAAGCAATCTGAATGAGTCCAAGGTGAGCTATGTATCAAAGGTAGACGATACCTGGTGGCTGGGCGCTGGGATTTACGAGACATGAGAATCTTCGCCTTTTTATATATTTTGTCATCTGCGGCCTGGATGCTCGGGAGATTATCCGGGCCTCGATGATCCTTTTTGAATCGACATTTTTGGCGAAAACTGCCAGGACGCAGGCCAGAGATCTGCTCGGATGCTGCAATTGCGCTCAGACATCACAGCGCCTTCCTCAGCCTGCTGCATAATAATAGCTAGGCCATTGAGGTCAATGAGGCACGGTCTATGATAGATTTTGAATAGAGGTAGAGAGAACTTAATCTATTGTTAAAATGAGAGGCTAGGTGATGGAAATGTCAGATAAGCACAGATGGAATCCGGAGGACTATGAGCGAAATTCGTCCGCCCAGGAAAAGTGGGCCGATGCCCTGATCTTTGGGCTTGTGCTCGATGGAACGGAACATATTCTGGATATCGGCTGCGGGGACGGAAGGATCACTGCAAAGATTGCAGCGCGCGTTCCCCAGGGCCAGGTACTTGGCATAGACAGCTCTCAGGACATGATCGACTTCGCTAGAGCAAGATTTCCACCATCTAAAAATGCCAATCTCAAATTCGAACTGGGGGATGCCTTGCGCCTGGACTTCGATCAGGAGTTCGATATGGTGACGTCATTTGCCTGCTTGCACTGGATCAGAGATCATCTAACAGTTCTCAGGGGTGTCCGGCGCAGCCTCAGACCTGGTGGGAAGTTGCTCTTTCAATGCGGCGGCAGGGGTAATGCAGGAGACCTCATGTCCCTAACCGAGCATCTGATTCGGGAGGGCAAATGGTCCAGATACTTCCAGGGCTTCAGATTTCCCTATTGCTTCTACGGTCCCGAGGAATATCATGCCTGGCTGGAGCAGGCAGGCCTGGAAGAGATTCGAGTGGAGCTCATTCCAAAAGAGATGGTCCAGCAGGGAAAGACCGGGCTTGAGGGATGGATACGCACGACTTGGCATCCCGTCTTGGAGCGCATTCCAGAGGATCTAAAAAAGCAATTTTTGAGCGAGATGGCTGATAGGTACCTGGAGCTCTTTCCCCTAGAGGATGGTCTGGCCAAAGTCAAGATGATGCGGTTGCAGGTTGAGGCTATAGTCCAGTCAGAAAAGCAATTAGAGACTTGATACTCTATATTTTGTCCCTAGCACAGATGGTACTTCTCATGATTGGTTCTTGATCAATAGGCAGGAGGGTTGATGAGCATGAACGAATGAGATGCAGTCTGTTTTATAGCTATGCCATACGCAAATATATAGAATATTCACACCGCTAATCATTTCCATTATCGCATGCCTGAGTGAAGCAAAAAGCTGTTAAGAAAATCTTTCTTTAGTCTATAAAAAGGAAAAGGGGCGAAGATCATCGCCCTTGTAGCCGCTTTCTGAGTGTTTCCAGCTCTCCGGTCGTGTAAAGATAGTATCCTCCTCCGATGGCGATGAGCAGGACGATGATCAGGGCAATCAGCCAGTTGCTGTTTTGCGCCTTGCCCACATCAACTATCTTGCTCTGTTCATCTATACTGAACTTTGTCTGTCCCGGATCCTTCGGCTTGTAGCTGAAGCTTGCCGTCGCATTTTCTTCCGCCTTGGCGGTCACATTCTTGCTGTCCACGACGGTGTCGTTCACCAGCAGGTCCAGCATACGAGTGTCGCTCGCTTTGCCGGTATTCTGCACAGCCGCTGTGATCTTTATTTCCTGGCCTACACTCGCTTTATCGGGTGCCGTCAGGCCGACTACCTTCAGCGAAGAAACCACAGAAAGATCCTTGGTTGTGGAATCGAAGCCTTGCTTCTCCGCCTTCAGGATGTGCTTTCCGGTCTCATTCGCAGAATAGGTAAGCGTTCCCTGGGCGCTCGTCTCTCCAATGCTCTGATCATCCAGGGATATGCCTGCTCCATCAACGGGTGTCTGGTTGATGCCCTCCAGCACGGTGATCACAAAGGTCTCTCCCTTGGCCACCTCAGAAGGCGCATTGATGGATAGCTTATTCGCAAGCGTTGCATTTGCTTCCTGGGATGCTGCCAGAGCAGAGGCTTCTTCTGCTGTTCTTACCACCAGATCAGCCTTGGCATCGTTATAGCCGCTCTTCTTGGCCGTCATCGGATAAGTGCCGATCTTCGTTGGTGTGTAGGTGAACAATCCTGTGGCATCGGTGGGCCCAATGCTGCTGCCGTTCAAATAGATCTGTGCTCCACTGATAGCCTCAACACCAGACTTAACACTGATCTCTATTGGATTATCGACCACTGCTGCCGGGACGTTCAGGTTCATATCCTTTCCAAGGCCCGCCTTATGAGCAATGGGCGCTGTGAGCCTCTTGGAACTGTCTGCGACCTGGAACTTCAGATTATCCATGATCTCAACGGTCTTATCCCTGGAAAGGCTGATGGTACCGTCGTTGCGCATGGTTATGCCGTCAGTTCCAAGCGTCTCAACCTTCATCTTGCCATGAATCTCTCCTTCCTCTACAGATTCAGGGCTGTCTGATACCTGGAAGAGACCGTCCACGGTGGCGAGGTCCGCCTCAGTGCTCTTGAAGACGCTTTGGATATGCGCCACGATAATCGGGACATCCTTTTCACCGCTCATATCCACTTTGTACATGTAATTTGATGCCCGGTCCTCTGGATCTGAAGAAGGTGTGACGACCTTGCTGTCTACCTCATCTCCGTCTTTAGCCAGAGATAGATAGACCTTATTTCCGTTGAGGTCCACCTGCTTGATACGCAGCTCATAGCCTTCCTGCAGGGATAGAACAGACCCGCTGGCTATGGTCTCGCTGTCATCGCTGTCCAGCAATACCTTCCTAAGCTGCCCTTCATTGATGGGGCTGGCCTCATCTGTGAATCCGGTCGCATTGTTATAGCCCGCAAAGTATTTGTCAGCCATAAATCCAATGACATCATACTTGCACAAAAACTCATACTGGAACTTGACCGGCTGTGGGCTGGTCTTGTAAATCAGATCCTTCTCTTCTATCTTAGAGCCGCCTGTGATCTTTGCTTCGAGGCTCTCGGTCCCTACATCATCGTCGATATCGTAATAGAAGCCTTCGAAGTTGTAAGGCGTCCAGGTAAAATCACTGGTATTCGAGGGATTGATTACAGTGCCCCGCACATCTTGCGGTCCGCTTCTGTCTACTACAGGAGCAAAGCGGAGCGTATCGGAGTCTGCAACTTGGAATCCCACCTCTCCGAAGATCTTGGTTGTGCTTCCTTTTCTAAGGCTGAAGGAGTCCTCATTATCCATTTCAACTCCGACATCGGATACGGATGTTACCTTCATCTTTTCGTACTTATCTCCGTCCTCCACTGAGGCGTAGGTATCAGATATTTGGAAGAGACCATCAATTGTCACCAGGGCAGATTCGGTGCTGGTGAAGACATTGGATATGTGAGCCAGGACTATTGGAGTGTCTTCTCCGCTTATTTCCACCTTGTACTGGTAGGTCGCGCTCTTGAGGTTTTCAGGCGAGATCACCTTGCTGTCAACCTCTTCGCCATCCTTGGCCAGGGATAGATATACCTTATTTCCATTGATGTCGATCTGCTTGATGCGCAGCTCGTATCCCTCTTCAAGAGGTAGAACCGAGCCAGTTGTTATGGTGCTCTCATCATCTGTGTCGATGAGCACCTGCCTTAGCTGGCCGTCATTTATCAGGCTTCTGTCCTTGTCGAAGATTTCATTGGACTTGTAGCCCGCGAAGTACTTTTCCGCCATGAAGCCTATAACCTGGTAACTTCCCCAGTTGCTATATTCAAAATCCGTATCCTGTGCAGTTGTACTGTAAGTCAGATCACCGGCGCCGATGGATTTTCCGCCATTTCTGAGCTTCACGGTCAATTTCTCTGTGCCAACGTCGTTCTTCAAATCATAGAAGAACCCGGCAAAGCTTTGGGGAGTCCATGTATATTCAAGCGGGCTTATACCCTCTCTCCAAATCCTATCAGTGCTAGGTGCAGTCTCTTCAGAAGCGGGCGAGGAGGGCTCCTCGTTTGAGCTTTCTTCCGTGGTTTCTACGGCATTTTCGGATTCATTAGTCGCGTTGCTCGAAACAACAGATCCCAGCGTCACGTTCTCAGGAGGTGTCACATCTGTTGCTGTGACGGCCGTCTCATTGGAGCTGGAGCTTGCAGCAGCCTCAGATGCAGTTGTCGTCACTGCGTTAGATGCTGTCTCAGATGTCTTTGAGGTCTCTGATGCGGGTGCGATATCAACTGTCGAGGTCTGAGTCGATGTCTCCTGGCCTGTAGTTATTGTCTGGCTTTCCTGAGGCTTCTCATCGGCAGTTGTCTGTGCCGTGGTGGTAGATTCGGTCTTTGCCGCGTCAGTTGTAGATGTGTCTGTAGCCGGCGTACTTGTTGTTGTTTCAGTTGAAGATGCTGCAGCCTTGGATGTCTCTGCCGGCTGGCTCACAGATGCTGATGCAGCAGGAGTCGTCTCGCTCGCTGCGGCCACGGATTTGGCAGAACTGCTCGATTTTGTGAGCGGTTTGAGTCCACTGTTGCGCTTCATGAGCTTCTCTGCCGATATCGTCTCTCCCTGCCCGCTGCTTTGAGAAAGCATGCTCTGGCTGATGGTTGATGACGTCCCTCCCGCGGCATTTTCACTTGACCCCGAACCCGTACCGGTTGCGGTCTGAGGGGTTTGAGCCAATGCATTTATTGGCAGAGCTGCAGCTAAAACTACGAGAAGCAGACAGACTCCACCCACCCTGACGTAATCCATAGAACTCCTCCAATATCCGACCTTATAAGTTATCTGATCATTTTATCATTATTTTTATCTTTCGTTGTTGATCAGTTTTTATTCCCATTTTGCCCTAGACAGGCTTATTCGTGCTAGCGTGCAATGCAAGGATGTACTTTACGTTTATAAATTTGATTATAATCGGAGATGATTTGCAGCTCATCGATCTGCAAGGAATATTGAACTGATTTTGAGCATCGCATATCTTTTTTTGCCAGTTGTTCGGATTATACCGAACGATCAAAACAGTAATGCAACATTTAAAGCTTATGCCCGCCAGCATCTATGCCATTTCTTAGAACTCTGACCCGAATGATTTTTATACCTGATATGCTGACTTACGGCAAGTCACTGACTTGTATTCAGTCACTTAGGCGATGACATGAGCAGGACTGTAAAGGATCCGGAAGAGAGGCGAAAGGAGCTGATAGATACAGCAGAACGGCTCTTTGTTGCTGGGGGCTATGAGCAGACCTCAATTAGCGATATAGTAAAGGAGATTCATATCTCTCAGGGCGCTTTTTACTACTACTTTGATTCCAAAGAAGATGTCCTGGTGGCGGTGATGGAGAAGCAGATTGCCTTAATGGAAGATGATTTTCGAGAGATTGCCGCCAGAGACGACCTGAATGAGGCAGCCAAGCTGAATTCCATGGCCAACCGATTTCTGTGCATATCAGCATCAGGAAAAAAGATCCTCGGTTACATCCATCAGGCAAAAAACGCCACGCTTCATATGATTATGATGCAGGTAAAACCCTTTGCCAGGATCGCGCCCGTTATGTC
>CABMDX010000089.1 GCA_902385025.1 uncultured archaeon
AGAGAACGTGGATAGCTACATGTTTCATACCCCAAACATCCGCCGCACGGATCTGGGGGCTGAGGCCCTGGCAATTCCCCTGCTCACAAGGCAGACCCGGGGCATTGAGGAAAAAGAGCTGGAGGATTTGCGCGCAGCAATCTCCGAGGCTGTGAAGATTTACAAAATTCAGGGCATTGTCACCGGGGCAATTGAGTCTGTCTATCAGGCGACGCGGGTGCAGAGAATCTGCTGCGAGCTTGATTTGTGGTGCTTTAATCCTCTCTGGCAAGCCAACCAGATAGAATACCTGGAACAATTGCTCTCGGAGGGCTTTCAGATCATCATTTGTGGAGTCTATGCGTATCCCTTTGATGCCTCATGGCTTGGAGCGGGGGTGACAGATGAGCGCATTCGGAAGCTGGCCGAGCTGCAGGCAAAATATAAGATCCATCCCTCGGGAGAAGGCGGAGAGCTTGAGACTATGGTCTTGGACTGCCCCATCTTTCATAAAAGAATTGAGATCTTGAAAGCCTCCAAATGCTATGCCAACTATCGAGGGCAATTTCTGATCGAGGAGATGCGGCTGGTGGAGAAATGACAGGCGATATCCTTCTGGTGGATCTGTGCTACGAACCGGATTCGCTATCGAAGTACGAGTTCGTGCTGCCAGTCGCCGGCGCGCTGAAGCGGCATAAAAGCCCTAGCAGGATAATGCATTACACCGAGGTCTGTGAGAAGGTGGCGAATGGCTTCGACAAGGTCATCTTATGCGGCACAGCCCTGAAGGATAACGCATACTCCGGGCATTTGGACTCCTTTTCCTGGATATTTGACCGCAAAAAACCCCTTCTGGGGATCTGCGCTGGAATGCAGGTTATCAGCTCCGTCTTTGGAGGTTATATCGTCTCCCAGCCTGCCATCGGTCTTGAGACGATCGAGATCATCAGGGACTCGCCCCTGCTGGGAAGTCCGCGCCGGATTGAGGGTTACCATCTGCATAACTTCGGGGCGAGCCTGCCAGATGATTTTCAGCTCCTTGCGGGATGCCCTGAGGCGCCGAGCGCCTTTGAGCACAAACATAGGCCGATCTTCGGCATCATTTTTCATCCCGAGGTGCGAAACCACTGGATACTGGAGCGGTTCGCAGATCTGCAACTTTGGTGCTAAGCGCATAATTTTTCTCAGATCCCCACCGCCGGAAGCCCTCTTCCTTCGAAACCGATTTATGTAATGAATCCTCATTATTGCGCGCTATGCAAGACTACTCTCTCAATCAATTCCTGGCCCTGGCCAAAACCCCATCATTGGACATTGAGATCTGTGATGTTACGCTTCGCGATGGCGAGCAGATGCCCGGAGTAGTCTTTCGCGCCGATGAGAAACTGGATATAGCTCTGCGGCTGGACGAGATTGGCGTTGAGGTTATAGAAGCGGGCTTTCCCGTCGTCTCTGCAGCAGAGATGAACGCAGTAAAGGAGGTTTGCAACCTTGGATTGGATGCCAAGATATCGGCCCTCTCCCGATCCGTCAAAAAGGATGTCGATGCTGCGATTGAATGCGGCGTGGACATGATAAGCATCTTCATCGCAACCTCTGACCTTCATCTCAAGCATAAATTGCATATGAGCTGCCCGGAGGCCATTGCCTGCGCTCTGAAGACCGTGGAATATGCCAAAGACCATGGACTTATTGTCCGTTTTTCGGCTGAAGATGCCACGCGCACTGATTTTGAGATCTTAAAGAAGCTCTATAAGAAGGCGGAGGAGTATCATGCAGATTACATCAGTGTCGCTGATACTGTAGGAATCATGAATCCGCGCACAACCTATTACATGATCAGCGAAATACGAAAGGCAGTGAATATTCCCATCTGCATGCATTGCCATGACGATCTGGGGCTTGCCCTGGCCAATACTCTTGCCGGTGCGGAAGCTGGTGCAAAGCAATTGCATACCACAGTCAATGGAATTGGCGAGCGCAGCGGCAACACCTCGCTCGAAGAGCTTCTGGTTGCCCTGAGGCTGCAATACGGCATCGATCGCTATGATCTCACCAAGCTCAAAGACCTCTCAAAGCTTGTCGAAACCTATTCCGATGTGCCGGTAGCCCGGAACAAGGCCGTGGTGGGAAGCAATGCCTTTGCCCATGAGTCGGGAATACACGTAGCTGCCGTTCTGGAGGAGCCCAGAACCTACGAGCTCTACTCTCCGGAGCTTGTGGGTGCGGCAAGGCATATCATCATCGGCAAGCATACCGGCGCCAAAGCCCTGAAATATATCACACAGAGAATGGGATACCATCTGAAGGATAATGAGCTTGGGACTCTCTCGGAGAGGGTCAAGGTGTGCAGCGAGTTCAAGCATCCGATAAACTGCGAAGAGCTGCGAAAGCTGATTCTAAATATGGATAATATCGAGGTCATCTATCCCGGGCCCTGATATCAATGCTGCAAAGAGGCATGGGCGAGGGAGCCTTTCTTTGATGGGCCAATCGTATCGAAGGTTATATCTTGCCGCTCGATACAAACTGCTAATTATGTGTGCATTATTTAGGAATAATGCAGGGCTAATCCCTTCAAGTTCATTAGCGGGAAAAGTCACGGTGTTTTGAGGTGTAAGATTGTGAAGGCTCTCATACTTTCAGGCGGCTCAGGAACAAGGCTGCGACCTCTAACTTATTCTCAGCAAAAGCAACTCATACCTGTAGCTAATAAACCAGTTCTCTTCTATGCTATCGAGGATGTGATCGAGGCAGGTGCGGACGAGATCGGCATAATTCTGGGCCCGAACAAGGATCAGGTCATCGAAATGGTAAAATCTGTGGCCTGGAGCGTCCCCATAAAATTTATTTATCAGGGCGAGCCCAGAGGACTCGCCCATACCATATTAGTAGCAGAAGAATTCTTGAACGACGATTTTGTGATGTATCTTGGTGACAATATCCTCCGAGATGGCATAGTCCGGCATGGGGAGAGGTTTCATAGCCTAGATAGCAGTGCCAGCGTGCTTCTCACCGAGGTTGATTATCCCCAGCGCTTCGGGGTGGCGGACTTGAATCCGGACGGAAGTATCAGACGCCTGGTGGAAAAGCCAAAAGTCCCTCCTTCTAATTATGCGCTGGTTGGGGTCTACTTTTTCAAGCCGGTGATAATCGAGGCCTGCAAGTCCATCGAGCCTTCCTGGAGAAATGAGCTGGAGATCACGGATGCCATTCAGTGGCTGATTGAGCACGGCTATAAAGTGGATGCCTCTTTCGTGGAAGGGTGGTGGAAGGATACAGGCAAGCCCGAGGATATCTTTGAGGCCAACCGCCTAATCCTGGATGATATTGAGTTGAAGAATGATGGTCAGATAGATAATTCCAGGGTTATGGGCAGAGTTGTCGTGGAGAAGGACACAAAGATCGAGAGGTCGGTGATAAAAGGGCCCTGCATTATTGGAAAGAATAGCATAATCACTGATTCCTATATCGGCCCTTACACCTCCATTGGCTATGGCTGCCAGATCTGCGGGACTGAGGTGGAGGATGCGATCATAATGGATGACAGCAAAATAACCAATGCCGGAAAGATCGTTGAAAGCCTCATCGGCAGAAATGTCAGGATCCAGGAGAGCGCAGCCTTGCCCAAAGGATACAGGCTCATCGTAGGAGATAACTCCGATATATCGCTGTGATATCTATGAGACTTCTTGTTACAGGTGGCCTCGGTTTTATAGGCAGCAACTTCATCCGGCTCATGCTGGATCGGCACGAGGACTGCAAAATATTGAACGTGGACGCCAAACATTACGGCTCCAATGCCAGTAATCTGGCGGATCTCAAGGATGACAAGAGATACTCTTTTCTGGAGGGTGATATAGCCGATAGCGCGCTCGCCAGCGACCTGGTCCGGAACATGGATGCTGTGGTGAACTTTGCCGCAGAGACTCATGTGGACAGATCCATCTCCCGTCCCGACTCATTTTTGCATAGCAACGTCGTTGGCGTCTATAGCCTGCTTGAGGCCTTAAGACATCATAACCCCCTGGCCAGATTTGTTCAGATCTCCACTGACGAGGTCTATGGAGACATTCTGGAAGGCTCTTTTACAGAGGAGAGTGCCTTGCTCCCCTCGTCGCCTTACTCTGCCAGCAAGGCGGCGGGTGATGTTTTTGTCCTGGCTTATGCCCGAACATTTGGCCTGGAGGCCATGATCACCCGGTGCACCAACAATTACGGTCCCTACCAATTTCCCGAAAAGCTGATTCCCAAGATCATAATCAGAGCCCGTGAGGGGCTGAAGATTCCCGTCTACGGCACAGGACAGAATGTGAGGGACTGGATCTATGTGATGGATCACTGCCGGGCCGTGGAGCAGGTCCTATTGAGAGGACGAAAGGGCGAGATCTACAATATCTCAGCCGGTGAGGAGAAGACCAATCTCTTTATCGTGAAGACCATCCTCGATATGCTCGGAAAGGATGAGCGCAGTATTGAGTTCGTGGAGGACCGGCCCGGCCATGATGCCAGGTACAGCCTCAACTCGTCCAAGATCAGGCATGAGCTTGGTTGGCGTCCAAAGAGAAGCTTCCAGGAGGCTCTTCGTATGACCGTGAACTGGTATTTGCAGAACTCCGATTGGTTCAGGCCCCTGGTGGACGATAAAATCTTGAGTGCGACTCCCTGGAGGCTCAAGTGGTAGTCTATGAAGATATTCATAACAGGCGGAAGCGGCCTTGCGGGAAGCAAGGTGGCAGAGGTCGCTCTTGCCAGAGGCGACCAGGTCTATAGCGGATATGCTCATAATGAGCCCGGGACTGGAAAAGCTGTAAGATTTGATCTGACGGATGAGAATGGCATTTACGATCTTGTGGATCGACTCCGGCCGGATGTCATAATTCACAGCGCAGCTCTGACCGATGTGGATCGATGTGAACGCG
>CABMDX010000090.1 GCA_902385025.1 uncultured archaeon
GAATCTCTCAACATGTGGAACTGCCTCCCGGTTAGCATCTACATAACTCCTGAATATTGAACTCAGGAATTTGCAGGTGGGGAATTTTACTTTGCCACTATTGAGGAATTTGAGATTGCCATTGACAAAGACACCAAGGTCAAAGGAAATAGACCGGACCTGCCATCATATCTTGTTTCTGCCTATGCAGAAGAATTAAAGTCGCTCAGAGAGGATTTTGCAGATTCCGTGATGTATTTTTCGGATGAAGGGAATTATAAAGAGTTTCTTAAAGAGAACTTCCCTAACAGATACAAAATACTAGATGACTTAATTGGCGATAAAACGCCATTATAATGAACGCACAAAACGGGGTGTTGCTTCTTACGATATGATTTTCCTAGACGAAGCGAATTGGCCAATTGATGAATAAAACCCACATCCTGCAGGTAGGCCATTTGGAATTGGGAATTTTTGATTTAACAAATTACCATCCAGTAATCAGTTCTGGACGGATTATGATAAATATAAATAGTGATAAATACAGAATCACCTAAATACACTCGGACGCTTTAAAAAAAGAATAGAATTATAATTATCTGATAATAGATATATGGTCCGAAAATAAGTGTTTGCCTCTTCATGATTTTGCCGAAAATCGCTATCAGGAAAATTACTGGATTTGGAAGTTGCACCTGCGGGATGTGGGATAAAATGCAATCCGGTGGAAAATGGATGATGTTCCCCAGATCTATAGATTTGCGCATATAAAATGACGAGGAGCTGTTTTTACGATTGAGTTATTTTGTACGAATCTTTAAAATGCATGTCCAAATCATCCAAAATAGATATGCATTTGACGACAGGAGGACATTTTTGCGATAAGCTCATAAATGTCCTCCCATCATATATAACATTATGACAAGAAAACCTTATCGAATTGAAATAGACTACCCCAAAAATAGGAGTCCACAATACAACCTCGTGAAAGAGGTGAGAATAGGCAATAAACATAGAAAAATAAAAAAATATATAGGCAGCGGATATACTCCTCCATCCCCTGCAGATGTTCAAAGACTTTGCGAGGAGTTTACATATGAAATAGAGCTCAAAGCAGCTCAAAAAAAAGCTGAAATGAGCTGTGCTTTATATGAATCAGATTATCTAACCCGCGAACAAATTGGCTTTCTTGAGGAAATTCGCTTTGTGTATGAGGCATTTAAGGAATTAATGACCACGAACGAACTGGAAGCATACGAAAAAAATTTTGAAATTAAATATATCCAAGGGACTACATACTTAGAGGGAAACACAATTTCATTGCCAGAAGCAGCCGATTGGTTTTTGCGTGGCATTCAACCCAAAGATAAAAGCTTAAGGGAATTGAATGAACATCGTAATTTTATTAATGTTGTATCCTATAGAAACAAGTATCATAGAAAAGTAACCATGGATTTTATAAAACATTTGCACGCACTTATAATGTATAACATCGATGATGATTCTGCAGGATCATTTAGAAGGTCCGATGATATATTTATTTCCGGATGTGATTTTCGAGTTTGTCCATCGGAATTAATTGAGCAAGAATTAGATAATTTAATTACAAATTATTATTCGAGGATAGATGCGGGGCACCATCTATTTGAAGAGGCCGTACTATTTCATCACAAATTTGAGCAGACGCATCCTTTTACAAATGGAAATGGACGTGTGGGAAGAGAAGTTTTTAATTATATGCTGATGAGAGGAAAATATCCACGACTGCTATTCTTAGGAGATGGCAGAGATATTTATCTTAAGGCGCTCAGATTTGGTGATAATGATAATTATGCAGAGATGGTATCAATCTTTGCGAAGATAATTCAAGAACAACGATTTGAAGTTCTTAAAGAGAATTTAAAGAAAGTGGCCGCTCCGATAAAGAAAATCGGACAGCTTAGACTCACTGATTACATATAATTAGGATTTTTTATCACAGGAGATAACAGGACTCCTATCAACCTCTGATTCTGGTCCTTGATTTATAATATAAAGCTCATTGATCTTTGGCAGGTCTTTAGGGATACTCATAATCATATTAGTATCAACGAGCAGGACCTATACACGCCCTACCACGGCCACATGCATCATCCCCTCTAGATCAAACAGACCCCCATCATAATTTTTCATAACAATTTTTATTTCCAGAATTCTCCTCAATCCCCCACATATGCCTCCTCTGGCCCTAAAGAGCCTTTATATCCAATAAGCTCTTGGGGCATGCATAATTGCCGAAAAATCGCCCTAAAACCGGGCCATATTGTGCTTAATACTACTATGAAGTCCAAAGCGTGACTTGCGAGACAGAAGGCGTGGGATGAAATGATCACAAGGGATGATGTGGAGCACATCAGCTGGCTTGCCAGCATCAAGATCGAGGATGAGGAGAAGGATGAGTTCGTGGAGCAGTTCAACTCCATTCTGGATTACTTCCACCAACTGGACGAGGTGGATACCGAGAACGTTGAGCCCACCTATCGCGTGGTGGACCTGGCCAATATCTTCCGGGAGGATGTGGCCCGTGAGTCCCTCACCCAGGAGGAAGCGCTGCAGAATGCTCCGCGCCGGGAGAATGGCTACTTCAAGAGCCCGAGGATCGTGTAATTTATGCTTTCCAAATTGAGGGCAGAGCTTCAAGGCGGATCGTCTGAGGAGTACCTTTGCAAGCTGTATGAGAAGATCGAGAAAAGCTCCCTCAACGGTTTCACTACACTTGCCAGGGATAGCGCATTGGAGGCGGCGAGGAATTTTGACAAGAGTCCCGGCCAGGGCCTTCTGGCAGGCGTCCCGATCGCAATCAAGGAGTGCATTTCCACCAGGGGAATTGAGACCAACTGCAGCTCCCGAATACTGCGGGGCTACATCCCGCCATATGACGCGCACGTCATCGAGCGGCTCAAGGCCGAGGGTGCCATCGTCATGGGCAAGACCAACATGGACGAGTTCGCCATGGGCAGCTCCACAGAGACGAGCTGCTTTGGCCCGACCAGGAACCCCTGGGACATAAACTGCGTTCCCGGAGGCTCCAGCGGCGGCAGCGCGGCAGTCGTGGCAGGCGGCGAGGCCCCCTGCGCCCTTGGCTCGGACACCGGCGGATCGGTGCGCTGCCCGGCATCCTTTTGCGGCATCGTGGGCCTGAAGCCCACCTATGGCCTGGTCTCAAGATATGGCCTCGTCGCTTATGCTAATTCTCTGGAGCAGATCGGGCCGCTCACGCATACCGTCGAGGACACGGCCCTGCTCATGGACATCATCGCCGGGCACGACGCCCGCGACACCACATCTGCCAACAGAGAGTCCAGGAGCTATCTTATCGGGCTGCACGATGGCGTGCAGGGCCTGAAGATCGGCATTCCCAAAGAGTACTTCGGCGAGGGCGTGAACAAGGATGTGGAGAAGGCTGTCTGGGACGGCGTGCATACCCTCGAAAGGCTGGGCGCCACCTGGCAGGAGGTCAGCCTGCCACATACCAAATACGCCCTGGCCGCCTACTACGTCATAGCCATGAGCGAGGCCTCCTCAAATCTGGCCCGATTCGACGGCCTGCGCTATGGCCTGCGCGATAGCGAGGACAAAGACTGGCATACCACTTTCTCCGCCATCCGCTCCAAGGGCTTCGGGCCCGAGGTCAAAAGGCGCATACTGCTTGGAACCTATGCACTCTCCGCAGGCTACTATGGCCGCTACTATCTCAAAGCCCTGAAGGTCAGGACGCTCATCAAGGACGACTTCCTGAAGGCCTTCAAGGATGTGGACATCATTGCCGGCCCCACCATGCCCATTCCCGCCTTCAGGATCGGCGAGCGCATCAACGACCCGCTCTCGCTCTATCTGGCGGATGTCTTCACAGTGCCCATCAACTTGGCGGGCGTTCCGGCTGTGTCCGTGCCCTGCGGCTTTGCCGGGCGGCTGCCTGTGGGCCTGCAGCTCATAGGACCGCACTTTGGCGAGGCCAGGGTGCTGCAAGCCGCCCAGGCATTCGAGGCGGCCACTCCCTTCCATGAAAAGACGCCGGAGGTGATCTAGAATGGATGACGTCATAATCGGCCTGGAAATACATGTTCAGCTCAACCGCCTGCAGTCCAAGATGTTTTGCGGCTGCTCCACTGCGTACCATGACTCTCCGCCCAACACCCATACCTGCCCCATCTGCCTGGGCCTGCCTGGCAGCCTGCCGGTTCTGAATAAAAAGGCGGTGGAATACGGCATCAAGGTCGGGCTGGCCCTGAACTGCAAGATAGAGGAGGAGACGCTCTTCTACCGCAAGAACTACTACTATCCCGATCTTCCCAAAGGCTTCCAGATCAGCCAGTACGACTATCCTCTGGCCACAAATGGCCACATCATGATCCTGGGCGATGACGGGGCTGAGAGAAATATTCGCATCAACCGGGCGCACATGGAAGAGGACCCCGGGAGGCTGGTGCATGCCGGAACCATAGACAAGGCCAAGTACACCATGGTGGACTACAACCGCTGCGGCATGCCTCTGCTGGAGGTTGTGACCGAACCCGATTTGCATTCCCCGCGGGAGGCGCGCGCCTTCCTGGATAAGCTGAAGAGCATTATCGAGTACCTCGAGGTCTTCGACGGCTCCCTGTAGGGCTCCATGCGTGTGGATGCCAACATCTCCCTGAAGGGCGGCTACCGGGCAGAGGTAAAAAACATATCCGGCTTCAAGGGTGTGGAAAAGGCTCTCTCCTATGAGATCACCCGCCAGAAAAATTTGCAGCGGCGCAGCATCAAAGTTGTGCAGGAGACTAGGCACTTCGACGAGATCAGGAATATCACCGTCTCCATCAGAAGCAAGGTGGGAGCCCATGACTACCGCTACTTCCCTGAATGCGATCTGGTGACGCTGCGCATTGCCTCCTGGGTTCCAGCCATCCGGGCGGCATTGCCAGAGCTTCCAGATGCCAAGCGGGAACGGTTCGTCCGGCAATATGCTCTGTCGGATGACCATGCCAAGTCCCTTACCTCGGAGATCAAGATTGCTAACTTCTATGAGGCTGTGGCGGCAGCGGCCGCGCCCAAGCTTGCTGCAGTCTGGATCGCCGACGTTCTGAAGGGCGAGCTGAACTACAGAAACCTGGGCATCGATGCCTTCCGGGAAGAGCATATGGTGGAGATCGTGAAGATGCTCGATTCTCGCGAGATCACCGAGGACGGAGCGGTGCAGATTATACGCGACCTGCTGGACAAGAATGGCGAGTCACCCGGAGGGATTGTCAAATCCAAGGGCCTGGGCAAGGCCGGCGATGATGCGGTGAAAATAGCAGTGCAGGAGGCTGTGGCAGAGAATGCTGCGGCTGTGGCTGACTACAAGGCTGGCAGCGAGAGAGCCCTCAACTTCATCGTAGGCGTTGTCATGAAGAAGACCCGTGGCAAAGCCGATCCGGGCGAGGTTCATAAACTGGTCAAAGTTGAGGTGGAGAAGGTCTGAAACGCAATTATCCCGGCAAATGAAAGGGATTGCGGCCCGTTTCAAAGGGCCACAAAGCATTCCCTTTGCATGCTTTGTCTATTTTTCAGTCAATTTCGCTTCAAGGCATCTTCGAGATCTTCAGGGATTTCAAGAGGCTCCTGGCAATGGCGTCATCCCACTCAGAGATCCAGGGACCGACCACTCTGACCTGAGTCTTGCCCACCCAGACCGGGCCGCATTCGCATTTCGTGCCGTCCAGCCAGTAGATATACTCGAAGGAGCTCTCGTCCTTCAGGGGTTTGAGCTGCTCATCGTATAGCGGCAGTCCAAATCCGATTACGGCGCCTTTTCCATCAATGGTGCCGATCTCCACACTGGCCTTCGGATTATTTTCGGATCTGGCCTGCAGCGTATCTTTCAGACATGCGAGTGTGGCATCCTCCGGATCTTTGGATTCGCTGATATAGATGCCAAGAGTGCTCTTGCCGCCAAAGTCAATCATCACTGTGTAGCTTGTGCTCATATTGGTCTCTGCCGGGCCGAGAGCCTCAATGGTGTGATTTTCGGTGGTGTTGAGATCAAAAGATACCTCATATGGTCCTGCTGCAGTCTTCTCGATGGCTGCGGATGCTACTGATACCGCAGACAGAATCAAGATCATTCCCAAAATAGCGTACAACTTCATGATTGTTCCTCATGTTATTATTGAGATGCCTGCTTATAATTCTTTTGTTTGTTGTTAGCGGCAAAATATGCATTTCCGACTAACAAGAATGCATTTAATGATGCTAAGAGGGGCACATCTGCAGAAAGTATATGAAATAGATCCATTTATCCCTGATCTTATCATTGGTTTGCGACTTTGGCACTATTTTACAATAGTAGTTATAAATTTTTACAAAGAAAATGAGCTGGCAATCGATTGCTTTTTATCCCTCTGCGTATTCATTGCCTCTGGTTGATCATCAATGTCCGGTTATTGGGATCCGCATATTGAGCGCATGCCTCTCGAGGATCTGCATGCCCTTCAAGAGGATCGTCTGAAGTCCATTGTACGCTACGTCTACGATCACTCTGCCTTCTATCGCCGCAAATTCAAGGAAGCTGGCATTGAGCCCGGCGACATCAAAACTCTGGCTGATGTCACAAAGCTTCCCTTCACCCGCAAGACAGACCTGCGGGACAACTACCCCACGGGCATGTTCAGCGCCCCCAAGAGCCAGGTGGTGCGCTATCACGTCTCCAGCGGTACCACTGGCAAGCCGACAGTTGTCGGCTACACCAAGGGCGATATAGAGATGTGGTCAGAGTCTCTGGCAAGAGCTTTTACCTCTATTGGCCTTGGCAGCGACGACGTGATTCAGGTGGGCTACGGCTATGGCCTCTTTACGGGCGGCCTTGGTGCGCACTATGGCGCAGAGCGCATCGGAGCTGCCGTTCTGCCCGTGGGCACCGGCAACACTGAGCGCCAGATTGAACTTATGCAGGATCTGGGCACTACGGCCATCGCCTGCACGCCATCTTATTTCCTGCACATCATTGAAGTGGCGGAGAAGATGGGTGTCTCCATTCGCAATGATACCCGCCTCAAGGTGGGCATCTTCGGTGCTGAGCCTTGGTCTCTGGAAACGCGCAGGAGAATTGAGGAAGCTACGGGCATCAAGGCCTACGACATCTATGGAACGAGCGAGATCTCCGGGCCCCTGTTTACGGAGTGTCATGAGAAAAAGGGCATTCACGTCTGGGGAGATATGTTCCTGACTGAGGTCATCGACCCCAAGACAGGAGAGCAGCTAGAGGATGGCGAGCGCGGTGAATTGGTCTTCACAACGCTTCACAAGTTCGCCCTGCCCCTCATCCGCTACCGCATCGGTGATCTTTCCATCATGACCAATGAGCCCTGCGATTGCGGTCGTACTCACCCCCGGATTCTGAGGATTTTGGGCAGAACGGATGACATGCTCATCATTCGCGGCATAAATGTCTTCCCAAGCCAGGTGGAGTCGGTCCTGATGAACATCCCTGAGGTTGGCGACCACTGGGAGATCATAGTAGACCGCAAGGGGCCGCTGGATATGATGACTGTGCGCGTGGAACTGACTCAAGCCGGCTTCAGCGATAAGATCGGAGACCTGATGAAGCTGAAGAAGAAAGTCTCCAAAGAATTAAAAGGCGTGCTGAACATAGCTGCAGAGGTGGATCTGGTCGAGCCCGGCACCATCCCGCGGTCCATGGGCAAGGCCAAGAGAGTAACCGATAATAGAAAGGTGTAGGTGGCTTGCAAGATGGCAGAGATCAAGCAAATTTCGCTCTTTGTGGAGAACCGGCCGGGAAGGACGGCCAAGGTGGCAAAGACGCTATCCGATGCTGGTGTGAACATCCGCGCCCTCACGATCGCTGAGGCGGGAGACTTCGGCGTCATCCGCATGGTCGTGGACGACCCGGAGAAGGGATACAAAGTTCTGAAAGAGAATGCCTTCACGGTCTCCATGACCGATGTCCTGGCTGTGGAGATGAAGGATACACCGGGCGGCCTTTATGAGATCGTGAACACCCTCGGGCAGAGCAGCGTGAACGTGGACTATGCTTATGCCTTTGTCACAGCAAAGGCGCAGAGAGCCATGCTCATTCTGCGGGTGGACGACATCGCCAGGGCCAGGAAGGTTCTGGGCGAGAAGGGCGTCAAGATCGCGACGAAAGAGGAGATCCAGGCTATTTGAGCCTGGATTCTTTTCAATCATTAATCCAAGTCATTTGCTTTTGGCTTGACCAAAACCTAATTTTCGCGCTGAACATTCCTGGATCTGCAATTTAAGCATTCTGGTTTCTATCCAAAAAACTTGAATGTGTGCCCACAATCAAGGCATTTGTAGTTCTTCGCGAATAGACTCTCCAGGTTGCCCAGGTCGACCCCACAACCGCAAGTGGCACACATAGCCCTATTATTATGTATTTTTCATATATAAGCGGTTCATAGATTGACGTTTCCCATGATGCTGATATCGCCTTTGGATTCGTTGATGATATTCATTCCACCATTTCGGAAACGGTTTCCGGAAATGGATGCCGATTCCACATCTGGCCCCAGGTATATA
>CABMDX010000091.1 GCA_902385025.1 uncultured archaeon
AACCATCATCACGGTCCCCCGGCCACGGGGTGAGAGAACAGCATGATCGAAATCAACTCCAACAATAGCGTTTGCCCCTATGGAGCGTGCCCTTTCGATCATCATTGTGAGAGCCTGCCTCTCGCCTTCCTTGATTGCCTTCTCGTAAGTGCCAACCCTGCCGCCCACACTGTCGTGCATCGACGCAAACCAGTCCCTGATCATGTTGAACCCCAGTACTACTTCCCCGGAGACTATCCCAAGATAGTTCTCTATGCGATAGCCTTCTACCTGATCAGTTGTCGTGGCTATGAACTCTTTCATCATAATCTATATTCCTATTGTCGTGACTGGACAAACGTCACGATGACAGGGACGCTCGCTACACCTAATTCCTTCAACATATCCCCCGAGCAGTACTGAACATAGGGCCACAGATCGCCGATCTTTCTACAATCGGTGCAGCAGCCCAGCGTCCCCTGCCTAAGCTCTTTCTCGGCCCATCCCTTTTGAGCTTCAGAAAACACTATGAATCGACTGCTGCTGGCAGGGGGAGCAGACATCTGTCTTGTGATCGATATGGGTTCACTGGTTTCCCGCAAGGAAAGCGACTGTTTCGCTATCAGGCCCCGCATATCGGGAGGATGGCTCTCAGCATTGACTTCCCTCTTTTGATCAACTGTGGGCTTCACCGGACGCAAATCGAGCATAGCAGCCTTGCACCCCCTGCCTCTGTCTCCCAGATCGATATAGCCCTTCTTCTTCTCCCCTTTTGCAAGGTTCTTGTCTATTTCCCGGTAGACTTCACTCACATCCGCGTCTCCGGAGAATTTATAGGTAACTCCGGATCTATTCAAAACAAAGGCGGGCACGGCGGTTATGTCGTATTGTTTGGCATCCAAGGGCAGGTAGACTTCAATCCCTTTCATGTCCGGGAGTGGGGGGATAACGTCCGAGGTGGTCTTCAGCCCGTAGTATTGAACATGATAATTTGGGTGTTCCGACACAAATCTCTTTGCTGCTTTTATGCCTTCGGAAGTGAACTGGCATTTGCCGATATAGACATCGAGATAATCCCTATCCGGCTTCGCGGTGTCATCTGGGGCTGATTGTACGGTCCCAGAATTGCTTGCCCTTTTTTGCAGCGCAGCGGTTCTATTCTTCCCGCCCGAAGAGACAACCCTATCCTTTTCGATCCTGGCGGCCTTCTTCTTACCGGAGGAACTCCCGGGAGCGGTCAGCAGATCACCTTTTTTCATGTTTTTCAGAATGAGATCCTCCTGAGCAGTCTTCTCCGCGCCATGAGAAATGCTGCACACCGCAAGATGGAGGCTCAGAATCAGATAAATGGCGGCAGCCCTAGACATCCGGTTGACGGGAAACAGCAGCATGTTCTCTCCCATAGTACCCATATATAGCCTGCGCCTCTGGGTAACTTCGTATCAAGATTGTCCCAAAATAGTGGGGCCGTACCCCTGGAAAAGCAGTTCAACGGTTTCCCAAAAAAGGGATATCCCATCTGCATCTTCGGATTAGGGTCAAAAAGCTTCGGCATAAATACCACGCGAAGAAAGGGGCTGGCCACAACCCTGCTCGCCCTATAAGCAGCTATTCCCGAGGCCACCGGCTCGGAGTTCGCGTTAGAATAGCCTGTCCGCGGATAGGTTACTCCCCATGTGCCCATACAGACATCACCCAAGACCTGTCCCCCCACGGAAATATTCTCTCCTATGGCATCCCCGGTATTGTTTCCGATGGAGGTCAGAGTGCAGACCTGGGATATCTGAGCAAGGGAGCCCAGAAGAAACTGATATGAGAGGAAATCCGTGGCGCCGGTACGCCAGCTTACAGTGTCGGCTTCTGAAAGGTAATTGACCTCCCAAGGTGTACTTCCGTAATAACATAGCTTCAGAAAAGGGTATTTGAAGTGGATGAACGTCCTTGTCGGCATATTGAAGACGTGAGCCTCAAAGTACTTCAAGTGCACATCGCTGCCACCTGACGATGATCCTCCCGATCCCGCCCATTGGCTGGCACTGGAACTGATAGCGCTAAGTACAACATCCACCATAGGTACCACGGTGGTAAAAGGAGCAGTGTGTGTTTCGACGAAACCTGCGGGGAAGTTGTGGCAAACACGATCCATGGGCGGAATCACACTACAGCCTAACGGCTCACACCTGTAACTTCGTAGGAGGCATTGCTCAAGGTCGAGGAGGCTCAGGAAATTGAAGAGATCAAAGGAGTCCTCTGCGCACGCATTACCGGCAAGGAGCGCAATAAATAAGGACAAGAATGCGGCAAAGAACTTCTTCATGCCGTCTTACTTGAGATCAGGGATCTCTCGCATAACCGCGCCCTTTTCACTCAAAAAGAAGGGAGTTGCATCCACGCCCAGTGCGGTCCCTTCCTGTACGTCTTCATCGATTATCGCCGCGGCCAGATGCCTGGTTCTCTCATCGCAGCCCTTGTCGTTGAGCCACAGACATTGCTCTTCGATGGCCGTCTTCTTTGCGCCCGGATGAATTTGTTCCAATGGGAAGCGCTTTATGATGATCTTGTATCTTCCTTTGTACCCGAGCAGGCGCTGCTCTATTGATCTGGAGAGAGGAGAATTGTCCGCAAACATATACAGGACTTCTTTCCCTACCGTGTTGAAGACCGTTCTGTTCTCGGTTGAGAGCTTCACCTTGCCCATATTCATGGAGGGCTGCATTTCATTGATAGGAATTTTCGGCATGACGATCTTCCCGTCCCTTATGAGGATGCCTACTACCACATCATTCCTATTGACATAAGTGAGCAATGGCATGAAGGCATCACCCTGTTGTATCGAAAACAGGTGAACCCGCCACTCCTTGCTGGCTGTTTCGGCGGATTTCACAAACGTCACCGGATTACCTTGTGTCATTCCCATGTCCTGAAGGATTTTCATTGTTTCCTGGGCGGTGAGGTATTTCTGACTTGTCTTGGCTTTCGGGGCCGCGAACGACTCTCCTCCCAGTGCTATCAAAACAAGTGCGACAATGACTACTATCTTTCTCAATTTGGTGCCTCCTTGATCTGTAATTGGATTTCTGAAAGATATTATTTGACTCGGCTAAGTTAGATACCCACCATTAAGGCAGATACAGCTTCACTACAACATCCTCACTGTTCGCGAAATAGCTCTCGGCTCCAAACCATCCCGATCTGCGCGATGCTGGCCTAACAAAGGCGCCGTCTGTTGCAAGCGCCCATAATTCATTGACGAGCTTGCAAAGCTGTCGGTAGTAGATCATCGGTGCTATTATGATGGCGAAGAACCTCTTTCTGCCTCTTCTGTTTCTTGTATTTGCACTTGTTATTTGGTAGATTAAGGCATGTCTAAGTTCACTCATTGTTACCGTTGTGGTCAGGAGATCGCTCCCGATGCCCCTATTTGTTCCAACCGGAACTGCAAGACTATAAACCCCGGCAAAAGTTTCCTCTATCGGCGGTGGCATCAGTTTTTTGCCGGGGGTCTCGCAATCTACACGGTATTCTACGGCATCAAGAACCCGAAGGTTGTCTCTGATCTTCTCGATATCACGAAGAAGATATTTCTTACCCTGAAGGACGCATTTTCTAAACAGCTCCATCCGGTTCCCTGTTGGTTGGCCTTCAAGAACGAAGCAGGGGCGTCCTTCGTTTAAGTTCACCCAGGGTCTGATTGTCCAGTGATAAGAAAGCTCTCGATCCGGACTATGCACTTCTTTCAGTCGGTTCCATAATGCGTAAGGCCACCTCACATCCATACATGAGAAGACCACCCAGGCCGTAAGGCCCCGGTGGTCGTAGTGCCCCTCACAACTTGAATGTGTATTGACGCCTGGGATGGCCCTCAATCCATCGACCAGCGGAAGAATATGCTTCTCAATATGATCATATGAGGCTGTCTTCACAAGGTTTCTAACTGTCACGATACTGAATATTAGCAATTTAAGTAATGCTGTCAGAAGCCACTCTTTTCCCGTGTTATAATTCATCAATAAGGGAGGTTCATATGACAGCTAATGCGATTCCAACAAGATATGTAATCAGTTGCCCACACTGCCTACAAAAGACGCCGCTTG
>CABMDX010000092.1 GCA_902385025.1 uncultured archaeon
AGGAACCGGCAGGGCTCCTTCGAGCATGGGAGCGGCTACTACTCCTCAGATGAATCATCAGAGCTGAGGACAGTCGAGAAAGAGACAAAGGTGCTCTTTGCGCCCACAAATCTCTCGGTCGGGGCCAGGAACGTCAGCTATGCCGGCCTGTGGGATGAAGGCCTGTGGACCCATGATCCACAGAAAGGAATGTTCTTAGGCCAGAAGGTCGAGTCTGCGCCATCTTTCGATAAAGAGAGCTTGATGCTGGAATCGTCCCTCACCAGCGTGGGGAGCTTCAACGGGACAATGAACACGAAATTGAACAAACAGGGAAGCGTATACCTGGAGCAGACCTTGCGGGGCGACTTCAAGATAGACACCGCTGTCAGCGTCTATACGTCAGCCAAGCATCTTTATCCGCATATCAACATCAGCAAAGAGGCCTTCATGCTGGATGAAGATACCGTTCTATTCCTGATAAACGTAAGCAACGACGGTAACAAGCTGCTGCGCCCCGTGATTGTAACCGACCGCCTGCCTGAGGGGCTCACATTCATCAATGCCAGCATCAAGCCGAAGATCAACGGCCAGATCATCAACTGGACCATCCCGTCGCTTGAAATCGGCAGAAAGCTGACCATAAAACTGAGGGCCAGAGTGGACCCTGGCCGCAGATTCTACAGGAACACCGTGAGCGCCAGTGGCACAAGCAAAGATGGTATCGTCGATGCCAGCAACTTCACAGTCTTTGAGGCCTATTATCAGCCCCTGCCATGCTGCCTGGGCGCTGATATCGGACTTAATGAATCAAAATTGCTAAATGAGACCCCGGTAATCGGCGATTGGGGCCTATGGAAACCGGCTCCCTGCTTCAATGTCTCCACGGACAATATTGACTGCGCCCGGATGATCGAGGAATATTACGATGAGCTGGAAAAGAACATGACCGAGTGTAGCTGTGCATCCAATTACGGGGTGCCCTAGAAAAGAATTGTCTCCGCCAAAATTTTCTGGGAAAATATTCTGAGTCATGCGCTCAAATTCAGAGCAACTTATATTGTAGCGGCTCCTCCATCAAGGGACTATTATCTTCATTGGATCCGATGACAATGGAAGTGTCACCAATACCGTCAGAATTGCTGTCTTTCAGTCTATCGTCATTCCAAAAGTTTCCAAGATTATTCTGGAAGGTTCTTCCGTGATATTGATATCTCAAGGGCTTGGCAGAGCTCCATGAGTTGGTGGAGATAAAAGAATAGACGTTATAGACGTTCTCCAGAAAGCTGTTAAGATATATCTCGTTATTGCTGGACTCCTCTGGATACACACCTTCATCCAGAGAAAGGCCATCCTGGTTTTTGCTTAAGTTGTTGAATATTAGAAGATTGTGGCTGCAGTTGACCATTTTTATGCCCAGACGGGAGCGGCTTATGGCATTTCCCGTAATAATGCATCCCGCGACCGAAGAGAGGCTGAAGCTCGCCTCCGTGCTCTCTGCCATATTTTCGGACAGGTTAATGCCAGCAGACTCTCGGATGACGACGCCGTTATTATTTTCTAAGAGCTGATTGGAATCTATGCGGCTCGCGCCAGACTTCTCCATGTAGAGGCCCTCTTTATTGCGAAGGATGATGTTTCCCATTGCAAGGCAATTGGTGGAAGCAAGGATGATAATTCCGCGGGAGTTGTCATGAAGCTGATTGCCGATGAAACGGCTCTCTGTGCTGTTCTTTTGCATTAATGCATCCTGGCAGCCGAAGACATCGTTTTCCTGGATATTGCATCTCTCTGAGGAGTTAATGTATATGCCATGAGTCGCGATCCTTGAAATAGTATTGTTCTTGATGGAATTGTTGTGGGCCCCTTCCACCAGGATTCCAGTATTGTCACCGCTCACCAGATTTTTGGAGATCAGGTTCTCACTGCAATTTAGAGATACCAGAATGCCTACAGGACAGACGCGAACTATGTTGCCTTCCAGGATATTGCCGCTGGAATTCAAGAGCGATATACCCTTATCAAAATTCATAACGGCCTGATTTTCAAAGAGACTGTTGCCCCCGGAATCCTCCAGGAACAGGCCGGTCCCTCCCGAGATGATGCTCGCGTTATTTCCCTGAATGAGATAGCGGCTTGAGGATATGAGATGGATTCCAAATTGAAGATTGCGGTTTGCATCATTGTTCTCGAATACATTATCGTCTGAGTAAAAGAGGGTGATCCCGGTGCCGTCATTATCTTCCAGATTGTTTCCGGTGACACGGTTTGCTCTGCAGTCCCATAGATAGATGGCATAGTCGTTCTCGAAGGCGGTATTATTCGAGATCGCGTTGCCCGTGGAGAGGTAGGGATAAATGCCGTAGTCGTTATTTATGGCCGTATTGCTCTCTATCAGGTTATCTTCTGCCTCAGACAGGACTATACCGTAATCGTTGGTCACCAACTCATTTTTTGATACGCTATTATTTTTGCTTCTGAACAGTTTTAGTCCAATTCCCATATTTTCGCGGGCTCTGTTTCCTGCAATGATGTTGTAATCTGATTCGATGAGCATGATGCCAGCCTGGTTATTTTCATAGACATCATTATTCGAAACTTTGTTCTTCATTGCGGAAAAGAGGACGATGCCACCCAGAAAGTTGTCGAAGACCTCATTGGCGTCTATTGTGTTATTGCCGAAGGCCGCATAAATGCCCAGGCTATTATTGTGGATTGTATTGTTTGCAATTATATTGTTCTGCGATAATACCTTTATTCCCGACATAGACCAGCCTGTGGCCCCGGTGAGATTCAGGCCCGAAAGATTGACTGCGTCTGCAAGGATGCTGACCGGGCTGCTTTTGGCATATGCATGCAGAACCGGCTTTTCCTCGCCCGGTGCGCCGCAGACAGCCAGCTTTTTGGTGATATTGATGCTCTCAAAGTAGTCTCCAGCATGAATCTCGATTACATCTCCGGAAGATGCAGCATCAATTGCATCCTGAATTTTCGAGAATTCCTTTCCTGGGCCGACATTTATCGTAGTGGCCAGTGCCGGGGCCAGCAGCAAGATCAAAGCGAGACAGATGACGAGCGACCGGAAGAATTTCGCCATTGGACAAATCATGGTGCAACACCCTGCAAAGCCTTCCAACTCTTTTTTTGTACTTCTGACATTTTGGCCCCCTTGTCACTTGCCTGCAGAATCGGCCGCGTTGCAGCCCATAGGTGCCAGCATAAGCCTACTGCTCCGGTCATTCGAACCTCATAGATGTCTCAATTCCACGTCACAACTTACATACTATGTCATGGCTTACATTTCAAGTTTCTGGTGATTCATCTGGATGCGTTTAGGCTGGCACGAAGCTC
>CABMDX010000093.1 GCA_902385025.1 uncultured archaeon
GATCGCAGAGAGGATCTGGACTACCATTGGCCTCGAGAGAAAATATAATCCCAGGCTGAAGTTCCAGTCAAAAGAGGATTTCGTGGCGGAGCTTCTTAAAAGTCAGCCGGAGAGGCCGCCATACTTTCGCAGAATGGAGCAGGTCAATTTGGATGGCGTACCGCTCCTTGGCGCCAAGGCTGCAATGCCGGTGCTAGATATGCTCTCACCCGCGGCCTTCGAGGCCGTAATCGAAAAGGCGTTGGGGGATGTCCAGATCCTGGATACACGCCAGGAGCTGGGATTTGCCGCCGCCCATATTCCGAATGCACTTTCTATCTGGCAGGATGGCCTGGCCAGCTTTGCAGGATGGTTTCTCAGCTACACCAGTCCGATCCTGCTGGTCACAGAAAAGCATGATGCGGATGCAACGGTCCGCACACTTATTCGACAGGGCTATGACAACATTGCCGGTTGCCTGGCAGGGGGCATGCTGAGCTGGCATATGTCGGGCAGAAGCTCCGCTGCCATTCGAACGCTGACTGTGCAGGATCTCTGCAGCCTCCTGGATCAGGGCGAGCACCTCTGGATACTGGACGTGAGGAGTGCTGGCGAACTGGAAAGAGACGGCCAGATAACTGGTGCCACGCATATTCATATTACACAGATCTCCCTGAGATCTCAGGAAGTCCCAAAGGATAGGACCGTTTATGTCTTTTGTGGCAGCGGCATGCGCTCAATGATTGCCGCAAGCTACCTGCAGTCCCGGGGCTGGAGCGATCTGGTGGTCATCCTGGGCGGCATGTCTGGCTGGAGGTCCAGAAGGTGCCCCCTCAGGAGATCATGACGGCGATAAATCCATCTAAAAATATGGGCGGCCTATGGGCTTTCCAAGCTGTCAGGCACCACTCATTTATTTGAAATTGTATATCTTCTTGTATTTGCTGTCCAGGTAATTCAGGAAATCATACGCCTCGGTCTCGTTTCCAGTTGCCTTCTTTATGAGCTCGGGCGTATCATAGGTGGCACCATATTTGTAAACGTGCTCCTGCATCCATCTGACAGGCACTGAGAAGTCTCCTGAGGCGAATCTCTGGTCAAGGTCCGGATGGTCCCGTCTCATTGCTGCCTCCAGTTGAGCCGCGTTCATGGAGCCCATGGCATAAGCCGGGAAGTAGCCAAAGCACCCTTCAGCCCAATGAACATCCTGAAGTATCCCGTCTCTGTCATCGGTAATGTTCAATCCCAGATAATCCCTGTACTTCTGGCTCCAGACTTTCGGAAGGTCATCGACGCTGATCTTTCCCTCGAAGAGGTCGCGCTCTATCTCATAGCGGATGATGATATGAATTATGTAGGATACCTCATCCGCATCGATGCGAATGGGGACGATATTGAGCCTGTTGACATATCTGTACATATCATCCAGAGAAACGTTATCCATTTCCGGACTGAACTCTTTCTTCATCTCAGGCAGCCAGTACTGCCAGAAGGCTCTGCTGCGGCCAAAATTGTTCTCTAGCAGCCTTGACTCGGCCTCTGCCGTGTCCATGCCGGGCTCTGTGCCTATTGGCATTCCGTAGTACTCGTCCGGGATATTCTGGGCAGCGATGCCGTGTCCGCCTTCATGAATCGCCGTAAGTATGGCATCCTCCGGATTGTGCTCATCATACCGCAGGCTCGTCCGTACATCATGAGCGCCGATACCGTAAGTTCCTGGATGCCTCTTGGTCTTGACCATGATCCCTGAGCCATAATCGTAGCCCAGGGAAGAGGTTATATTCCTGATCAGCGTCTCCTGCCTGTCTTCTGGATAGGTAGCGACTCCATAGATTTTCTTTGCTGGAGTCTCGCTGGACTCATTTATCTTTTTGATCAGCTCGATGATCCGGGGTTTGATGACATCAAAGAGCTTATCGCATTTGGCCATAGTCATACCTGGCATGAAGTCGTCGAGCAGGGCATCATACGGGTGCTCTTTGTAGCCCCAATACCTGGCCTTCTCCTGGTTTAGCAAAACCATGGCCTTGAGATGGGGCTGGAATATGGAGTAATTATCTTCCTCACGGGCCTTTTCCCAGGCGGCCTGAGACAGAGAGGCCAATTCAGACTCACGGGCAGCAAAATCAGGTGGCAGTTTTATCCTCTTGCTGTAATCGCGATTCCAGAGCCTTAGATTTGCAGCTTCGACTGTCGACCAATTGCTACCATTATTGGCAGTGGAGAGAAGACTGCCGAATTCGGGGTCTATCAGCTTCTTGTTCACCAGATCCACCATGTGGCTCTGAGCCTTGGCCCGATAAACGGTCGCATTCTGGGGCATTGAAATGTCCTGATCCCATTGGGAAAGGCCTATCATCATATCGAGATAAGCTACTTCTATTGACGTATTCAGGAGGCGGCTGTAGGCTCTCTCTGGCGATATGTCGGTGGTGTTGTTCTTGTCGAAGCTGCTTTGCATCTGGCAATTTATGCCTGGAATCGCGGCAAATATAAGGATGGTCCCAATAAGAAGTAAGCTATATCTCATTCATTCCCTTCTGTGCGATGGATGGATGTCGATGAATATTAACTTATTTCATCTTCGTAGCAGCGCAAAGATCCCATCCTTTAGGTTGGGAAGGAGCGCGTGCGTGTAACCTCTTAAGTCTTGACTACAAAGTATATACACCTAATTACCTACATTTATGATGTGCTTAGAACGATAACATTTAAGCTTAGGTTGACTAACCAGGATTGCAGGACTCTTCTCGATACGATGAGAGCTTACTCTGAAGCATTCTTGATCTCTGCAAAATGGGATTCGAGAACCAATCCTGGAATAAGGTCGATAACCACAACGCAACCTACAAGCTTACTCGTAAAAGCATCCCAGACCTTCCGTCTTCTCTGGTGCAGGGTGCAAGAGACTGCGCTTGCGAAGCTCTGAAAGCCGTTAAATGTAAAACGCTCCCAGAACGAAAGCCGCTCTCGGCAATGAGATACAACCAGAGAGTTATTACCGTGAACCTGATCCACGGCATGGCGACAGTTTCCAGTACCAAAGGAAGAATCAAGGCCGCTTTCTTTGTGCCACTGCATTACGGAAATTATCTTAGTTGGACTATCAAGTCTTCGACAATCTCTTATGATCGCAGAAACAAAACATTCTACCTGCACGTATCTCTTGAGCATAGCGACCCTGAAAAAGTCACTGCGCTCAATGTTCTTGGGATAGATCGCGGGATGGTGAATATCGCGGTCTGCTCGGATAACGCATTTTACAACTCCAAGAAGATCAAGAATAGGCGTGCTCGTTATGCCTATCTTCGCAAAGAGTTGCAGTCCAAAGGCACACGCTCGGCCAAACGCAAGCTTAGGCAAATGTCCGGCGAGGAACGACGGTTTGTGACTGATGTCAATCACTGCATATCCAAGCAGATCGTAAACTCGGAATGCACCGTATTTGCTCTTGAAGATCTGAGCAAGATCCGAGTCCAGAAGCGAAGAGGTAAAGAGTTTGGCCGCAAGCTCAATAGCTGGTCTTTCTGCCAGCTTGAACAGTTTATCAGCTATAAGGCCGAATCGCTCGGAAAGCATATCCTCCTTGTGGATGCCAGATACACTTCTCAGAAGTGCTCTAAATGTGGGCATACCTATAAAGGGAACCGTGAAGGTTCTGCTTTCCGTTGCCGCAAATGTGGTTTCGAACTCCATGCTGACCTCAATGCTTCTCGAAACATAGCTCAGGCGGGTATATCTTGCCTGGGTA
>CABMDX010000094.1 GCA_902385025.1 uncultured archaeon
AGGGCGGCGCTCTCAGCCTGATCAATCCTAGGAATGGGGAGACCGCCACGACATTGGATGCGCCGGAGCTGATGAATCTGATAGCCAACTCCGCCTGGCGGGGAGGAGATCCGGGGGTGATCTTCATCGACAGGATCAATGCCACTCACCCCATCCCTGGGACCATCGAGGCCACCAATCCCTGCGGCGAGCAGCCGCTGCTTGCATTTGAGTCCTGCAACCTGGGCTCCATCAACCTCTCCCGGCTTGTTGAGAAGGGAGAGCTGAACTGGGACAGGCTGGGAGAGCTGGTCTCCCTGGGAGTGCGCTTTCTGGATGACGTCATCGACATGAACCGATTTCCCTTGAAGCAGATCGAAGAAGAAACCCTGCAGAGGCGCAAGATCGGCCTGGGCACGATGGGCTTTGCCGAGATGCTCATCCTGATGAATATCTCCTACAGCTCAGAGGAGGCCGTCCGACAGGCAGAGGAGGTCATGAAGTACATCTCCACTCTCGGCAGAGAAGAATCGGCCCGGCTGGGGGAAGAGCGCGGCTCTTTCCCGCTCTTCGAGGAGTCCAGGCTCAAGAAGTGGGACGCCATGCGCAACGCCACCGTCACAACGATCGCGCCCACGGGCACCATCAGCATCATCGCCGGAACCAGCAGCGGCATCGAGCCGCTTTTTGCTCTGGCATTCGTGCGACACGTGCTGGAAGGAGCAAGGCTCTTGGAGGTCTCGCCCCTCTTCGAGCGTTTCGCAAAAGAGCGAAAGATCTACACAGGGGACCTGAGGACTGAGCTGGCCAGGAAGGGCTCGGTGCAGGATATCGCAGGAGTGCCGCAGGATCTAAAAGACATCTTCGTCACGGCGCTGGACATTCCTCCAGCGCAGCACGTGAAGATCCAGGCGGCCTTCCAGAAGTACACGGACAACGCCGTCTCCAAGACCGTAAATCTGTCCCAAAGCGCCACGGTGAGGGATGTGCGCAAGGTCTACGACCTGGCCTACGATCTGGGATGCAAAGGCGTCACTGTCTTTCGCTACGGCAGCCGCAGCCAGGTGCTCTACATCGGAAATGAGGAGACGATGCCGGGGTGCAAGTACTGCGGATGAGATGCGAAAGGGATGTACATTATCATGCCTCAAGGAAATATGGTCGCGTTTGTGAGTTACTGAAAAGCGCTAACGACTGGTGCAATGGATATTCACAAAGAAAATGAATCCATTGCATCAGATTTGGGCAATGATTTTCCAGTAACCTTCACCCACAACCAGAAATTGGGAGTAGGACGGTAGAGGCCAACAAACATATCTTCGTTAAGCACTTCCTCGGTCTCATGAGATTGATGACTTCTGCGGAATGTCAGCAGACAGCAGAATATTGGCTAAATCGAGGGGCAGCCCTCTACAACGAAAGTAAGTACGATGAAGCCATTAAGGCTTATGACGAGGCTATCAAGCTTGATCCCGATTTTGCCGATGCCTGGTACAAAAAAGGCGTTGCTCTCAAGAATCAGGGCAAGTACGCTAAAGCCATCACGGCCTACGATGAAGTCATTAGGCTAAATCCCAAAGATGCCTATGTTTGGCATAACAAGGGCTATGCCCTTTATGCCATGGGCAAGTACGATGAGGCCATCAAGGCTTATGACGAGGCAATCCGGTTAGCTCCCTACTATGCCGCCGTTGCTGTAACCTGGAACAACAAAGGTGTTGCTCTCAAAGCCCTCGGAAGAACAGGCGAAGCAGATGCCGCCTACGCCAAGGCCAAGGAGCTGGGGTATACACGCTGATCCCAACTTCACCAGCGCCAGATAGGCGCAGGCTGACAGAAGAGGAGTTCAGGATTGTGGTGGGGACATGAGCCTGGCTTAAACTATGTTCATGTGCGGGGGAATGAGACCTTCACACCCAACTCATGTGGGCGCTCTACACAAACTATTTCGTTAGGTACGCTAATTATCCGAACATGGAGGGAGCCGGTAGTGATCAAATAAGAGGTTGGAGTTTTTTGAACATGTTTACGGAGAGTGATTCCATGAACATGCCCCACCAAGTGCTATCCCGAAAAAATCAGTATCTAATGATCCTGATTTCTGCAATAGAGACAAATACCAACCCGTAACTTATTCACGACCGGAGCATCGTTTCGACGTTTTAAATACAAATTCAAGCTGCTTGAGCATAGATACTCTGTCCCGACCCATAGTAGGACTCAAAGATATGGTGATAAACAATCTCACACTTCTGCTGATACAGTTCTTTTGTATAAGCCCTTGGCAGTTGATCCAAAGCATCTTCAATGGAAAGCTTGACCAAGGCTCTCGATTGCATGCGCTTACGCCAATCGAGAACCAATTTCTCCTCTTTTAGCCGCCTGAGTAGGTCCTTGGCCACTCCCTTGACCTTCTGGAGTTCCTTGTTATCCAGTTTCATCTCCGGCTTGGTCAGAAGATCGAATATCGCAAGTTCTTCATCCGAGAGGCCCTCTTTCATGCCCCTCTTATCCTCGTCATTGAGTTCTTTGACGAACTTCAAGAGATTCTCGAAAAAGGCGTCCTTATCGCAGGCCCCGCTGTTGTATTCATTTATCATCTTCTGGAACTTATCCATGTAATCTATTCGCGTGCGGTTGAGACTGACCATTTGGCTTAACCTGGATTCAATGGCGTTCACGAGGCTCTCTGTGACGGTATTCTTGCGGTTTCTTTTGAAAATGCCCTTCAGCTTATCGAAGTCTATTTTGCTGATGTCCACAATACGCAAATCGTCTTCTGAATCTACTGTATATCCCTCAGCCTCAATCGATTCATCAAGAAGGCTTTCTATGGCTCCGATCACCTCAGAGATATCCGGCTTAGGGGTTAATGAGAGGATCTTTTCTGCGATAACAACAAAAAGAGCACGCTTTGGACTGAAATCATTTGCCCGGACATCCGGCAATATGGCCTTGTAGAGTTTATTTAGGCCGATGGCAAGGGCAAGGTATCTCCTCTTGGGTTCGTCAGATGCCAGCACGGCTTCAACCGCATCGTCTAGCAGTTTGACCCTTTCAAAGCCTTCTGCAGACTGGATCTTAGCGGGATCTATTCCTCGTTCAACGCAAAAGGCGGTGGCTTCGGCTATGGCTTGCTTTAGCTGCTCTATCTGAGCCTCTTTATCCTTGATGGGGGTATCTCCCTCTTTGATTCCTCCGCCAAAGTCAGATCCATAAATGGCCAGGGCCTTTCTCAGATCCTTGAAAACATCTCCATAGTCAACGATAAGGCCATTTGCCTTCTGCCCAAATACACGGTTGGCCCGAGCTATGGTCTGCATAAGAGTGTGGTTTCGCATGGGTTTATCCAGGTAGATGGTGGAGCAGGAGGGAGCATCGAAGCCCGTTATCCACATGTAGCAGACAAAGACAAGCCTGAAAGGATCTTTGGGATCCTTGAACTTTCGATCCATGTCCTCCTTGACTATGCGCTTTCGGTGAGGCAAGATTTCCAGGCCTTTCTTGTGGAATTCGTCAACCTCATTCTGGGCTTGGGAGATGACCACAGCCGTATCGGTTCCTTTCATGAACTGGATCTTCTTCTCCAGCTCTTTCTGCTTAGCACCCTTGGCCTGCTTGGCCTCTGCAACCAACTCCTCCATATAAGCTGACCAATGCTTCTTGACCTTATCGTACATCCTGACAGCGGTCGCTTTGTCTATGGAGACTACCATGGCTTTGCCAAGGAATCCACGATTCACAAAATGCTGCACGATATCCTTGGCGACGTCCTCCAGCCGGTCGTCCCTTGTCAATAGGTAATAATCCTGGCTCAGCTCGCGTTCGAGCTTTTTCTCTTGATCCTCATCCAGCTCAGCATCTTCTATGATTCGGTAAATGTCCTCGTTGAAACGAGGGTTAACGAGTTTCAGAGGAGCCGCCCTGTTCTCGTAGTATAAAGGAACGGTAGCAGCATCATCGATGGCCTGCTTGAAGTTGTAGATGCTGATGTAGTCGCCAAAGACCTGTCTGGTCTTCTCCTCACCTACCATCAGAGGCGTGCCCGTAAAGCCGATGAAAGCTGCATTTGGAAGAGCATTCCTCATATTCTGGGCAAAGATATCGTACTGGCTCCGGTGGGCTTCATCGGTTATTACTATGATATCCGATCGGTCGGAGAGCTTGGGATAGATCTTTCCCCGCTCGATGCGGAATTTCTGGATCAGGGTGAAGATGTACCGATGATCCTCCTGGAGGAGCTGCTTGAGATGCTCAGCGCTTCTGGCTCTTACAGTTTTCTCGCGCTCCGTGACCACCCCAGAATTAGCAAAGTTTTTGTAGATCTGGTCGTCCAGATCATCACGATCCGTGATTATAACGAAGGTGTAATCCCCTGGAAGCTTTCTCAGCACTTTCTGGCTGAAGAAGATCATGGAGAAGCTCTTGCCGGAGCCCTGGGTGTGCCAGAAGACTCCCAATCGGCCCTGGTTCTCCTTAATATTCTGTACGGCGTGGATGGCGGTGTTGACTCCCAGGGATTGGTGGTTCTTGGCCAGGATCTTGTTCGTGCCACCGGCCACCTCGCTGAAGAGGA
>CABMDX010000095.1 GCA_902385025.1 uncultured archaeon
ATCATAATTGCTTCACAAGAGCTCAACATATCACATAAGATTAGAAAAGTGAGGAGCCGATCAAGCGGCATAAATGGACCCGGATCAATCTAGCTTATAGATCTCTCCAAGCACTGCTTCAACTGCGGAGACGGGATCGTCTGACTCATAAACAGATCGGCCCACGATGAGATAATCCGCGCCTGCCTGCAGAGCCTGCCGGGCCGAGCCCCCCTGAGTTCCTACGCCTGGCGAGATGATCAGCCTGCTGCCAACAATATTGCGGATCAGCTTTATTCTCGCGGGCCTTGTGGCCGGGGCAACTACTCCGGCAGCTCCCGCCCCCACAGCCAGACGGGCCATACTCTCTGCCAGAGGGGCCATGAAGAGCTCGGCTCCCGGGTGGCTCATCTCCGTTACCACGAAGAGATCGGCTCCATGGGCCTTTGCGCTTGCTTTGCATGCCAGGAGTGAGTCCAATCCCGGGAAGGCCTGGGCTATGACGCCGGAGGCTCCTGCGCCCAGCACAGCATCACAGATAAGGCGATTCGTGTTTGGAATATCTGCGACCTTCAGGTCTGCGATGACAGGCGCAAACGCTGAGATCTCTCGCACGATTTCCAGGCCCGCGGAGAGGATCAGAGGATAGCCGATCTTGATGGCATCAAAATGCTCCTTGAGCTGTCCGGCAAGCCGGAGAGCCTGGCTCCTGGATGTAACGTCCAGTGCCAGGATGAGTCTCGTATCCTTCTTCATAAAATCAGAAACGAAAGGTTGCCAGACAGATGTATTTACCTTTCGCTCTGTTGCCCGTTTTCAGGCTATGGTGCTGATCAGCTCCAGGGCCTCCCTCAGGTCGCCCACTACCTCTCGTCCGCAACGCAGGCCTTTGCGATCAAGGAATATGGCATCAAGGCCAGCCTGCAATGGAGACTCATAGTCGTAGCTGTAGTGGTCCCCGATATGCAGGACCTCGAAGGGCCTCGCTTTCAGCTCTCTGCAGACCGCTCCATAAAGCAGGGGCGATTTCTTTACCTCCCGGAAGTCGCTGGTGGCAGAGAAGGTCTCAGTGAAGTAGTCTGAAAGGCCCTCAAGCTCCATATCGATGAACTCGCGGGCGGCGTTTGACGTAACCACCAACTCATAGTTACCGGAGAGAAGATCCAGCACCTCCGCAACCTCCGGAAAGGTCTCGATCTCATCCTCGTACATCTCCAGAAGCTCGTCTTTTCCCACATCGAGCCCTAACTTGTTGATCCAGTACAAAAGGTCGTACCATTCCAGGTGATCGCTGCCAACCTTCATGTACTCGCTTACCACAAACTCCTTGGCAGCGGAATATTCCAGTCCATTCTTTTCGCCGTAGAGGGCAGGTATGCCTTCCATCCAGACCTTGTCCACGAATGTGGAGTTGACCAGGGTACCATCCATGTCCAGGGAAATGAAACGAATCATGTGATTCTCCGATGAAGAGCGCCAAGTTGCCTCATAAGTTAATATTCTTTCCGGAACGAAAGGCCCTTGTACCACTGACCCTCTAGAACTGGTCATGCGTAATTTCGTCGTCGTCGGCCACAAGGCCACCACATCGCCCAATTTCTCCCTGGAGGACATACCCGGCACCTCCGGGCGCCTGGATATCCTCTGCCGCTCTGTCACTGCCGCCTTCGTCCTATCGCATGGAATCAGAAAGGACGTATGCGTCTATCTTGTCCTCCTTGGCGGGGAGACGCCGAAGGTCATTCGGCTCATGGGAGAGACCCTGCGCCATCTGAATCCGGATGAGCGCACAACTGCGGCTCTGCTCAAGAAGGCTCTGGCTGTGCCTGCTGTGCCGGAATGGACGATGTCCACCTCAGGCATCTTCGTGTGCACCGGCGGCCTGGAGAAGGTGCTGGCGTGTCTGAAGGATGCAAAGCTGGTCTATCTGCGAGAGGACGGGAGCGACATTCGCCAGGAGAGCTTCATCGGAGAGGACGTGGCCTTCATACTGGGAGACCACGTCGGCATGACGCCAGAAGAAGAGAGCCTGATTGAGCTGGCTGGAGCGAAGGTCGTCTCGCTCGGGCCGACGAGCCTTCATGCAGATCATTGCATTGTTTTATTGAACTGGACTATGGATGTGCTATGATCTAATTGGCCGATCGCAGTCATGCGACGACCGCGGAGCTTTTTCTTTGGGGCGGATTATTGTGGGCTTGGTAGCTTTGGGCTGGAAATGAGGATTGTATCAATATGATCGAACGGTGTCGGGGCGACTGCGTGGGCGAGGCTCTGCATCCATCCTCCCTGCATCCAGCTCGCCCGGATTCCTGGCATCGAGTAGGCCCAAGCGTGTCCGAGCTATGTGGTATGTCGCCTAGGCATCGCGGGTATGCCCATCGCCTTAAGCATTGCTTCCGATGAGCGGAAGCCATTTACAGCTTTTCATCCTATCAGCACGCGGTCACTCATGCGTTCTTCATGGTCTGAAATACCTTTAACATGAGTTCATTAACGGCATTTTCGTTCGTGAGATCCAAACCAGTAACCCATGCCTTGGGGCAGATCATTGTCGATGTGGTGGGACCATCGCTGTTCTTCATAACGATCAAGAGATCACCGACTTCGGGCACAGCTTTTATAATGGAGATATAAGTTCCAAGAGCGCCGCTGAGGAACGCACCAAACTCCGCTAGTGGCGCCCCGGTCTCATGTACAGAAAGATGCGTGATGCAATTGAAGGTAACTTGTTTGGTGCTGATAGACACATCTGCGCTCTGTATTCCCAGATTATTGGCTGGATCGAGTAGCATGTTCTTTGCCACCGTTTCCGCGCTCGAATAATCAGCAGCGGATATCGTTGGCATGATGAGGTACATAGCCAATACAAATAAGCCGCTTGCGAAAACAAATTTATTTTTAAATTTCGTGATAAATCACTCCTAATATTCTTTTAATTTTGCGGGGACTATTTACCCGTTTTCCTGCTTCATCTGGCTTTGCACCTAACGGACCTATTCAGCATGACTTTGGGTGCAGACAGAAAACCTCCCCCTCGCACCCGCCCGAGCGCGCCCTGGCCTCCCTAGCACGCAGCCTCAAGGCTCGATTGGATTCCTGCCTAGCCATCCGCCCCGCCCAAGCTCAAGCAGCTCAAAGATATGCTCGACGCTGGCCTAGATCGCCCATGATAGGTAAGACAAGACCGGAGCGGCGGTCCTGGCGAGAATGTGATTTTCGAGTCGCGATGCATCGCTTTCCAAGACCGGAAGCTATTCACTGCGTCTCCATGGTCATCGGCTGAAGCCACCATAAAGAATTCTTAAAACGGGGCTGAGTATTGGCTGCGTTGTCCCTGGTACTGGGAGTCTGCGAAACCATTTTTCGTTCCATGTGTTTCCAGGGAGAATACCTGCAGAAGGAGTGCGATTGGCAAGAGAATAAAGATAAAAATTTTAGTGATGTTATAGGACGACGAAAGGTATTTAGGGCATCTATGTAATATAAAGGAATATATGGCAACCGAAGAAACCAAAGAACAGACGACACAACAAAAAGAGATGAGGGGATACAGATCGCCACAATATAGAGAAATCACCCCAACTGCGTTCTTTGGTGGCATTAGGCAAGGTTATATCGAAGCTACCCTGATTACATCAAAGATCAGCGCAATTGAAAAAATGTTCAAGGGTAACGATGTCGTAGAATACACGGAAGAGATTACCCTTAACTTAACGCCGCTACAGGCTAAAATGCTTACTGCATGGCTGCTAAAGTATCTCAAGTATTATGAAGACATTTTTATGAAAACAAATGCCGAGGAAGGCTCAGAAAATAAAGAGCAGCCCTCTTTGAAAGAGGTAAGCCCTGCTAAACTAGATGAAATATTAAAGGAATTATGATGCTGGAAATTCTTCTGCTTGAGAGTGGTTCGGCTGGTAATAAGCCGGTTGATGTCAATGTGTATCAAATGGATCCGACCGGACGAGCGGAGCCGGATAGTTCTATATATCGCAGCGACGCTTATGATAGTGCGATGACTGTTAGGGATAGAGATCTTAAATCGTTTATCGATTTTATTGATGAAGAGGTCTCTACCGGGTGGCGAGATCGGATAGAGCGAAATCCGAAAGTGCTGGTTGGAAAGCCCGTCATTAAAGGCACGAGGATATCAGTAGATCTCATACTAGATTTATTATCACATGGGTGTTCTGAAAAGGATATTTTAATTGATTACCCTCAGTTGACCTCTGACGATATACGAGCTTGCCTGAGTTATGCTGGCGCAACACTGCGTCGGGTTTTTTTAGTTGGAGCGGATTGCCTGCCTCAATAGACTCCGAGATGTGCTAAATGCGTTTATTAGTGGACGAGAATTTTCCGCGGCACATTTTTGAGGCTCTCAGAGAAGATGGCCACGATGTAATATGGATAGGCGGCGAAACGAGCGGAATGCCCGATGATGCCGTTTTGGCCCTGGCGCAATCTGATAGACGGACGATCGTCACATTCGATAGCGATTTCGGAAAGCTAATAATGCTTGATAATCAGCCTGGGTATTGCGGGATAATTTTGTTTCGTATTCAAGATCTTCCGCCGTCTCAGCGCTGTAGATTTATCATAGACACTCTAAAATCCCGAAATGATTTCATAGGGCATTTTACAGTTGTGCAAACGAGAGAGATTCGGCAACGCCCATTAAACGGCGGACCGTGTTAAGCCTCCTAAAATCGATTGGCACGCGATTGCCAAAATGCTTTTCTTCTCAACATTTTATCGTAGGTCTGTAGGTGATTTGAGATGAAGCGTTTATGCCTATCGATATTATTGGTCTTTTTTCTTGCATCAGGATGTGAGGCCCTCGAATTGGGGCCCTACAATATTAGCTTGAACCTTCCAGACTACAACGACATAACTGTAGCAGGGCCGGTTGGAAGCTCGGAGACCGGATATATCTATTATCTCCTGAGCATGGAAAAAATGAATAACACGACCTCAAATCTGAATAAGCAACCACCAAAGATACTTGTGCAGGTCACAAGATACAGCCGCCCGATAAATATCGATGACGGAGCAAGCTTAAGCGAGCTTTATGATGATATGGCATCAAAAATGTTCCCAGAAGGCACAGTGTTACGGAAAATGGGTGTAATGATAGACGGCCACTGGCCCGCATATTGGCAAACTCCAGGGTGCAATGTCATGAACTACTTCCTAGACCACAATACGCAAGTAACGGTCGGAGGCTATGGGACATCCCCTCATGACAACGAGCTGCTACAAAAGACATTTCATATAGTATTGAGTTGAGTCAATCCCTTGCGGCATGCAGGACCGGACACCCG
>CABMDX010000096.1 GCA_902385025.1 uncultured archaeon
AGAATCACAAAGCCTATCCCGATGAAAAGGGAACTGAAAGGTAGTATAACCTCCGTTCAATGTACTGAAACTTTGGATCACAAAGCCTAACCCGATGAAAAGGGAACTGAAAACCTATATGGTCATCGTGAGGGTGAGTCGCTACCACGAGAATCACAAAGCCTATCCCGATAAAAAGGGAACTGAAAGGTGAGATCCAATGCTCCGCTTGTAGACTTTGGATCTTATCACAAAGCCTATCTCGATGAAAAGGGAAAGCCGATTCGCACGAATGCCAGAGACAGCATCGCAACATTTTTGCACTCTTCAATTCATCTATTTGCTATGGGCGATCTCTCCTTATCCCAGTTCGAGGCAAGGATAAAATTCGACTCCGATGCTGATCTTTCCCAGTGGTCGGGAAACACATTGCGCAGTGGCTTTGGAACCCATCTTAGATCCTTGGTTTGCGCTATGCGGGCTGGAGATAGAGAAAAGCGAGACAGTGGGTGCGAGGATTGCCCGCTTCGAGGTTCTTGCGTTTATGATTATTTTTATAACAGCCGTCCATCAGAGGATGCAAAGGTACTAAAAAAGCAGAGCGATATCCCCCGGCCCTTTGTTTTTGATCCACCTCTGCCAGGAAGGCACCAGGCAGGATCGGCGGCTGTATTTAAGTTTACACTTTTTGGTCGAGGAATTGATTATCTGCCTTATTTCCTGCTGGCCTTGAGGAACCTGGGCGAGAGCGGGATGAGTAAAGGCTATCGATTGGGATATGGAAAGTTTCGCCTGGAGACTGTAGACTCGGTCGGATATGGGGTCCGCAATAACATTTTCTCAGGAGATACGGTTTTCAATCGGGCCATTTATCTGAGCCATGTAGAGATGCTCAAAGGCTCTGCGGAACATAGAGGAGACCTCACAATACGCTTTCTTACACCGACGCAGATAAAGGAGGACGACAGGTTCACTGCTGCCCCCAGTTTCCGGGGCTTGATGTCCAGGTTGCTCTTTCGGGGCAATGCACTGGCGGAGTTCTATGGCTCGGGGATGCTGTATGATAACGAACAAGTGCTTGCTTTGCTGGGGAAGTGTCGGGATGTGAGCACGACGTCTGCCAGTACCCAGGAGATACGAGCGGAGAGGTACTTTCACAAGCAGAAAATAAAGAAGCAACAGCTTCCGCCCTTCTTCAAGGGGGAGATCAAATACCACGGAGAATTCTCGCAAGATGTGATGGCCCTGCTGGAGCTGGGCAAGCTCATACATGTGGGAAAGATGGCCACTTTTGGGAACGGGCTATATGAGATCGAGGTTTGAGGAGATACTGGGTTTTCTGTACTGACGGCCATTCCCGGCTGACCGGCCTGCTGGCGCGCACGGGGAGGACGCAGAGAGGAGCAAGCGCAGGAGCGGCGCTGGTCATCAGATGCTCTCGGTTCCAAGCATTTTCGATATTATATCCCAATAGAAATCCGGCACGCAGATGCTATTTCCGGCGATAATAAATTCAATGTATTTTATATTATCCTTGGTCAGCCCCTTTACAATTATATACCGCATGGTAGCTGACAGGATTTGGAACTGCTGGAAACGACTACCATAATTTGGGGGCAGCTCTAACCAATCTGTGCCGCAAATTCCATTTTTCCATTGCCCTTCTACAACTGCAGACAGTTCAACTATTTGAAACATTGTCCTTTTCTTGCCAAGAACGAAAGTCTGTCCCTCGACAAAATTATCTAAAAGAGCTCTTCTAGGAGAGAACGCGCAAGTTGTCAGCACATGGTTGGGTTTGATGGACTGTATCGTCCCGTAAGTAGGGACATGATGTGGCCTTTGCTTCTCCTCAAAATCGCCCTTTTTAAAAACAAAACATTTGCTGGTACTGGGATAAAGCTCGTTTACAACGTTAAAGGAATTTGAATCCAAGTGGTCATCAGGCAGCCGATAGCTTCCATTTAATAAAAATAAGCCGGGAAGAAACCAAATGGGCATCTTTGGAACATCATACGTCTCAAGGAATGCGTAGGTATCATTCTCCAGATCTACAAGATGAGGTTTCCAGGTAGCGCCTTTGGTCAAGCTAGCATAAAGGGCTTCGCTTGTCACGTGAGTATGAGTTCGATAATCTGAGCCGAAATCAGAGGCTACGACTGTGAAGCGCCCGCAGTTCCTAAGTGTGATAGCCCTTGCATAGAGCACCGACTATCACCTATTCAAAGCTTCATAATATTCATTAAAGGCCTCCTGAAGCATTCCGGCCAGCTCTTCAATCTCGCTTCCGAATAAGGCAACACTTCCACTGAGATCATCAAATTTTACTGTGCGGTTGTCAAAGAGTCCTTTGATAGTCCCTGCTTCAGACCATTTGAGCATATCCAGAACAGAGAAGCGAGGATAGCCTGTGGCTACTGCCAGAAACTCGGTATCGAATTTGCCATGGTTGGCGGAGTACTTTCCATAACCATGCTCATCGGCTCTCCTCACGGCATGAATGTAGCCCGCAACATCCAGAAGCGTTGGGCTTTCGATGATAGTAATAAACGGAAAACGAGTGCCAGCCTTGACATATTCGTAGAGATGATATGTGTCCGAGGTTCTGGGCTTGCTCACATCTTCGTAGACCTGATTGCCTATGCCCATGCCTTCTTCACTGCCTTCCATTGCTACACAATCGCCTGTGTTTTCTATGGAATATGAATCGAAGTAGCGTGCCCGGGAAAATGTCGCCCCCTTGCCTGCCTCCAATCCGCCAAATAGAGAGCAATTCCAGCAAGCAATGCAAAGCTCATCAGGGATCGTGCATTCTTTGTAGAATTTGGCTTTAAAGAACTCCTGCCAGCCCGTTCCTTTCTGCTCTATGAGCTCCCTGAATAGACTCATGTGAGCCCTGCGTTCGATTCCCTTCAGCTTCCTGCTTATAAACTCTGCTCGGTTCTTATCCAGAAGCTCCAGCTTGTCCACGTAGGTTTCTATTCCCTGGCCCTCATGAGACACGGGAAGAAAACGACTCTTGACAGTTTTAATGCCAACAACAGTTGCGACTCTGCGAGTAAAAATGGGCTGAGCTACAGGTCGCTTTTTGCCTTTATCCATTCTGGGAATGAGAGAAGCTGTAGAGGCCATTTGGCCCTTGAATGCATCAATCTGACTCATGTTATTCTCCACCATACATCAATATTTATGCGTTGGTCTTCGAAGCCGACATCTCCTTTAGCTTCCAAATATACCGCCTTCTGTTGATGATCAGAAATTCCTCTGCTTCATTCACGATCCGTTCAAGCTTTTCGCTATCACCATAGACTGCCGAAAGCTTTTCGATATTTTCTTTAGACTTATTACGGAACTCTGATCTTATGACATCCTCTTCCAGCGCTTCCGGATGGCCTCGATTGGCCTCAGCATAGGCTCCCGTAAGCAAACGCCTCGGGTAAAGGTATTCATAAGCTCTGGCATAGAGGCTTCGTTTCAAATGATTGATGTTATCTTTGCGGTTTTCAAAGAGTGAGCGGTTATCCAGTAGCCACTTCTTCAACGCCATAAGTTCTGGATACTCCTCATCTTTTCGGTACTCGTTGGAATCTCTTAATACCTTGCTCGTCCACTCTTCAAAGCCAGGCTGCACATCATTGTAGTAGCGAATCTGGCTGAGCAGAAGTCTGGGATATTTCTCAAAGGCAGTCGGCTTTTCGCTGAGAAATAGCGGCAAAAGGTCTTCTTGGCCTCCTCCTAACCGATCGAGAACCCGAAAGAGAAGATCAGAGAACTCATTTAACTTTTCAGTTTCCACCTGATTTGGCATTATCTCACTCCCCGCGAATCAGAGCTGTTTTAGCTGCTCTATCATCCTTAAATATTCCGTTCCGTCTACCATACCGATTCCTTTTATGAACTCGTTGGACAGCCTTTTATATTTGGCATCCTTGAGATCGTCCCCGCCTCGCAAAGAGGAGTTTCTCAGGATATCGGAGACGATGCCCATTGGATCTTCCTCCAGCTTTTCCGCTAGCAGTATCCAGTCAGCAAAGAGCGAGTGACCGTCTCTATATCTGGAGACTTTCCTGGCGAAGTTGATTATAGCACCGTATCGCTTGATGATTTCATCTGCGTTCTCGGCTTTGCCTCGAACATAGAATGTATTGTCGCTAAATCCTCCGGAAGAAAGCGTCGGAACCGACTGAAAATAGTAAGGGCCGTTGCATCCGCAGAGTCTGCGAAGAAGAGCAAGCAAGGTGAAGGCTGCCAGGCGGCTCTTTGAAAAACGTCTCTGGACAAAATCTAATGCCTCCTGTCTACCTGGCTGAAATTGCGGAAGGATGAAGATCATCATGTGATAGTCTCCAAAGCCTAAAGAGAGAACCTGAGCCTGGACGTCTCGCTTCATTTGGCCGAGAGTCTCTATTCCTGTGGCAATTAAGTCATCAGATATCAAATTGCTCAGAGCTTCATCCATATCCGGAAGGCTACCTCGTTCCAGCTTTTCCATCTCAATGCGCTCTTCTGTGCGTTTGGATATCTCATGCCTTAGATAATCCACTGAGAATGACTTCTTTTCTCCCTGTGCCTTCTGTTGGTAGGATCGAATGGAATCGAACAGGTCGTCTACTAACGCAGCCAGCCTTTGTGTTTCATCTTCGCTATGAGAGCCATAGTGGAAGATGATATTATAAAGGCGAGGAAGCTGGGGCAGTTTTCCTCCTACTGATGCGATTCCTGTTCCCAGCACCCGTTGCTGTAGATATGATGATAGTGCGCATTTTGCACAGATGTTGGGATCATCCCCTCGGTCCGGCTTTTTGGCGCTCTCATTATGGAATCGGAATACATTTATGCCTATTGTTATGAATCGGTCCCTCACTCTAGGAAAACGCATCCCGCAGAGACGGCAACCAACTTCATCCTCGATCTCTTCGGGCTTTGCGAGGAATAAATAGCCCATCTGCCCTCCTGCCAAAATTTCTTCGAGAAATTCATCTTTCTGGATGTCTATCATCTTTTTGTCTTTTCGGATAAAGCCCATAAACCACTCGTCATTGCCTGATTCGATTTCTGTTTCGAAATAGTCGAGAATTCCAGCCATCAAATCTCGGAGTCTCTCAGGAGAGAACTGGCTGTTGTCAAGTTTGTCCTTTATCTCGCTTTTAGACACTTCTTCAAGCCCGAATGCTGCCAAGACTTTCTCTGCGGAGATGACCTTGTACACTTCGACGAGCCTGAATAAAAACATGGGAAAGCTCTGGGCATCCCCCTTTCCGCCGCTGGTCTGGCCGTAGAAAAATGACAGCGCTGCCATAATTTTCCGGATGTTCTTTTTAAAATCCTCAGCTTGAAGAAGCCTTCGTATCTGTGTCCTCACTGCAATTTCAAGATCTTTTGCTAGAAAAGCCGGAATCGAATAAACCGGGAATGGCTCAAAGTCGCTTTTTTCAAAAACGAACATGCGATCAAGTGAGCCATGTATTCCGCGGCTCTTGTTTTCGCTGCCAAAGAAGATCTCTGGAATGCTGGCAGAAACCTCAGTATGGAACAGTTCATTTATGTCGTTAAGCGAAGACTTCCCGTGATATAGATAGTAGTAGCTCTCCAGGTCGTTGGCCAGGAGGGCTATGTGCCCTAGCCCGCCCTGCTCCACGCCCCTCATCAATGACTTGCTTAAAAAGTCATTAAGCAAAACATTTCCCAGAAATACCTCCTCTCGCCTGACGACAGGAGAAAAGAGGCGGATGAGAGCAAGGTGGAAGCCGTCCGGGAGGGCCTTTTCCCAGTAGGCGCTGCCTTCGATAGCCAGGCGAGCAAGCTCTTCGGAACTGACGGCATCGGCAAGGCTCCAGGATTGCAGAACCTGATGGGCGGCGCGGGATATAAATGTGTAATCAGTCATATGGGATCATCCATTGGATCTATCAATTTCTAACGGTGTCCGTTTTATGAAATCACCACTCATTTTTGCAGTCCTCCTCCCACCAACCTCAACGTCTCCCGCAGATCATAGTCCCTCGCATCCATCCCAGCCTCCACCTCGTCCGCCCGCTCGATCAGCCTCTCCACCAGCTCCCCCAGGCTCCTGACCTCCCCGAAGAGCGCCTGGTAATCTTTCCCCTTCTCGTAGCAGTATGACGCCAACAGATCCGATATCATAACCAGCCCGCCCAGAGGGTGGTACTCAAAGAGCAGATCTACCAGCGTAATCCTCCGCTCCTCATTGGGATAGAAGCTCGTCCACTGTCTGCGAATTAGCGGCCTCAGAACCTGATCTCTGCCCCGCTCGTAGGATAAATAAAACAGCCCGTGATGGCTCACAGCAAAGGCCCAGATGTGCTCCATCGCGCCTTCGAGACTGGCCGGATCAAGCCTGTAGCCCAAAGCCCCCTCCAACTCAGATGCAATTTCCTCCAGGCTGTCCAGCACGAGCTTCGGAAGCTCATAATCAAAGGTACTGGCCTCGTGCTTGACCTTCTTGGCAGGCAGCTTCTTCCCTATCGAGACCGCATCAAGCATGGCCTGAAAGTTGGGGTCCAGCTTTCCAACATCATGAACGAATGTGGCGAAAAGCAGCCGATCCAGCCTCGGGCCAGACCTCTCGCCAGTCATTTTGGCAACCTTCAGAGCAATCCGCGTGCTGGAAAGACTATGCTCGTACAGGCTCTGGCGGCCTTTTGACTTTCCTAGAGATGCCTTGAATCTGCTAACCAGCATGTTCGGCCAGCCTCCGGTAAACATCGAAACAAGCCCCGGCAGTCTTCTCTAAAATCACCGGCCCTATGATTCGGCTGCCCTGCACTTCGAGCGTCTGCAAGTCGCATATCAGCTCTTCCAAATTGAGAACTGATGCGGCGCCAAGAGCAGCCTCCGCCTGCTCTTTGCCCTGGCCGTACAGAATCAGCCAAATCTGATTTGCAATGACAAGAGAATTGCCCATTCTATCTTCCACCGGCTCTAAAATCCCTTCCTGATCTTGCCGAAGCAGGAAAACATCACCCATCCCCAGGACCAGCCTAGAGTGGGGCGTGAAGAAATATGAAAGAGCGTCTGCCAGCCTCAATATCGGGCGCACCTTGGGATTGGCTGCATAGGGCCTGAGCCTCTCTAAAACCCCTGGCAGATCCTTCTTCATTGCGTCCTCAAGACCTTTCAGGCTCCTCTCAATCTCCGGCTGAAAGAGCCGCACATAATCCGCAGCAATTCCATATCCTGTCCGCAGATGCCACCGCCCATCCTGCCTCCATAATAATGCCTGGCTGGCCTGCAAAGTGGATGTCGGATCTACTACTATCTTCCACCGAGACTTCTTCCAGAGCAGTTCCATGTGCCACATGTCTGCCTGGGCCATGTCAAAGGGAGAATCGCTGGCCATCAGGCGGTCGTTGTAGACCTTGCGCAGGATATAGAAAGGATCGCCTCCGCCTGCTCCTCCTCGCAGACTCACTCCAGGCATCGTTCCCCGCAGTCCATAGGCAAAAGGCAGGCCTGATTTCTTAATGTCCAATGCCAGCACCCCTACAGCGCTCCCCTGAAACATCTTCTGGTTCAGCCATACCCCAATTTCGCCAATCTGAGCATTTACCATCCAATGCGTGGCATCCAGGAAATCAGATCCCTCCGAATAGTCTTTCGCAGGGAAAAGCCCACCTTCAGGAGCAGCAATCAGAGCTGAGAAATCCTCCCGGCTCATCTCCACCATCGAATCGCTCTTTATTGCATCCTGACATCGATTGAAAAGATTAACGTAGGTCTCGCCGTCTTTGATCAGCACTACTACTTTGCCTGAAACCTCAGACCTGCGCCCAACCCGCCCAAATCGCTGCAAAAATCCATTTCCGTCACACTGCTCAGTTATCAGCGTGTCCGCAGCAAAGTCCACGCCAACCTCTACCGCAGGTGTGGAGATGAGAACGGCCCGAGGCAGCTTTGAAAATGCATCCAAGAGCCCCTCGCGCTCATTTTTGGACATCTTGCCGGTGTAAATGATGACCGGCATATCAGTCTCACCCCAGGAGACAATATTTCTCATCTCTGCCTCCAGACTGCCATTTTCCAAGGCTCTGTAAATTCGTCCTGTTAAATTCGTTCTCCTGGCCTCATCTTTAATTAGCCAGCCCAGCCAGGAAAACGTTACATATCGTCCGGACAGCTCAGATGGCGATATTTTCAGGTCGCCAGCAGCCTCATCCGAAAGTTCTATTGAATATTTTAAATAATCTCTAAATTTTTCTGCCAGATCCGTATTCATTCCGGCTCGTGAAAGGGCAGATACAATCTCATCAAATGCAGGAGCAGTAACGATAAGTGAATGATCATCCAAGACTACTTCAAGTTTGCTCTGAACGTTGCTAACCCAGACATTTATATTCTCCATCAAGCTTTCGAGATCGTTTGAGGTTTTTGTGCTGGAGACAAATTCGCTCTGGATCGATGCCCAAATTGACCGGGTCAATTTATTCTTGCCGCCGAGCCGTTCTTCTATTGAGGTGATTATGCTTCGATCTTTCTCACCGTCTCTTTGAGCGGAATATGCTCTCCTTTTTATTAGCCATGCCTGGCTTTCGAGAATCTTTGCAGCTCTCAAGGCAAGCTCTTCTGCTGATAGCTCCGCCCTGGCTCCCGGTGCCAGGTCGTTTAGATGTACAGGCTCCTCACGAGCGAGCCATTTTTCAATCTCTTTTCCGATCTCTGGCTCAGTCTTCTCCGCCTCCAGCCATGCCTTTAAACTATCCCATCGAATCCGTCCAAAACGAAGCTTAATTTCTGTAGGAATCTGTGAAGAAGATTTTCCTCGAATCCCTTCGAAAACTCGATGAGCCAGATCCGCGGAATTAAAAACCAGTAAAATCTTGTTAGCACCATCAGAAATAGCTGATTCAACCGCCTCGATCAACTTATCCTGCCTCTCGCTGTAGCCACTGGCAGGCTCCAAAAAGTTGACTTCAATGTTATTGCATTTTGATTTGCCTTTTATTTCTGCACAATCCATCATCAGGTCGCGAAGTTCTTCCGTGGGCGTGGCTGTTAGGATATGCCATTTCGAACTTTTTCCAATCTTCTCGCCCAGAAGCTGGATTCTCCTTTTAAGATGGGCCAGATTGCGCAGCATCAGGCCGTTGAAAAGGTGGCCTTCATCCAAGACAAACTCATCCACCAGTGCTAACCCATAAATCAGCAAGCTGCTGTATTTCACATTCTTCCTGAAGAACCAGTAGACTTCGTCGGGCGTGGCTAGAATAACCGGCTTGTTTAGGGCTTGAATGAGCTTGCTCCTGGACATTCCCCCCTGAAGCTGCCCGACCTCCAGGCCGGTTATCTCCGCCAGAATATCCATCACCGTCCTCTGATCTTCGAGGAGGGCAACAGTAGGATACATCAAGAGAACTTTTTTAATTATTCCTTGTTTTAGTTTCCAGAAGAGTGGTACGGCTATGGCCAAGGTTTTGCCAGACGCGGTCCCTGCAACGAGAAATACATTTTTCTGTTCCTGGCCCACGAGCTTGAATGCCTCGGCCTGATGCAAAAATGGAAAGTACCTTTTTCCATCTCGATGAAATGTGAAATCCTGAAATAGGTCTAAGAGTGGTTGTGGTACCTCCTTGCAGATCTCCGGCTGTTTATTTGTAACCATAAGGGATATTGACATGCAAGTACCACTCCCACCAACATTTTCCACTATCTATCATATTCGTTTATGGACTAAATCTTCCATAGTTGATTAGGGCTTTCAGAAACAATCTTTCTAAGATACGTTAAACCTTTTGCCATGCATCCCGAAACTAATATTTGATGGAATTCTTTGCCTTAACGTCCCGTTTCTTCATTGCCAATTATCACAGCCAAATCGCCTTTGCCCGCATCCCACCCTAAGTGACCGTGCGTGACCATGCCATCCTGGTCTCGCCTTCTGCCAATGGGCCCGCTCGGACCGCCCGCCCATATCCTAAAATAAAAATAGTTGTATCACCTCCCACACTATGAGGTCTTTTTCAAATGTCCCGTATCATCCTCTCCGACCGTGGCTCCTTCCTCGGCAAATCCGGCGAGCAATTTCGCATCACTCGCAAGGATGAGCCGGAGGTGCTCATTCCCGCTTGCAAAGTGGAGCAGATCCTCATCCTAGGCAGCGGCATTTCCGTATCCTCCGATGCCATCGAGATGGCCGATGAATTGGGTGTAGAGATTGTCTTTGCCAGCTACTATGGAAAGCCTCTGGCAAGGCTCATTCCAGCAAGCTTAGGCGGCACGGTGAAGACGAGACGCGAGCAGTATTATGCTTACGGCGATGCCCGCGGAGCAAATCTCGCCAAGTCCTTCATCCGCGGCAAATTGAGGAACCAGTCATCGCTCCTCAAGTCATTCGCGAAGAAATGGAAGGGCGAGCGCGCGGAGTTATGGCAGGAGTTCCGCGAGAATTCGGGCCAGATCGAGGACCTTATCCCCAAGCTTGACTTGATAAAAGGCAAAGTGGAAGACGTTCGCGAGAGGATCATGGGCGTGGAGGGAAATGGCGCAGAGATCTATTGGAGGACTTGGTCCAAGTTAATCCCGGAGGAATGGAAGTTTCCTGGCAGGGACTACCCAGCGGCTAAAGACCACATCAACTCTCTGCTCAACTTCGGATACTACTTGCTGGAGCAGGAGGTCTGGGCAGCCACGCTCTACGCAGGCCTAGATCCCTATGCCGGCTTCCTGCATGCCGATCGGCCCGGCCAGGAGAAGCTGGTCTATGACATGATGGAGGAGTTCCGGCCTCTGGTGGTAGATAGAGTGGTTGTGGGCTTAGCCCGCGAGATGCGGCCTGGCCACTTTCAGGAAGACTGCCGCATGACAAAAGACGGCATGAAGATCGCCTCTTCGGCATTCTATGGCCGTCTAGACGAGCACATAACGTATAGAGAGAAAAGCCAGATCCTGCGCAACATAATCCGTTCTCAAGCATCAACTGTGGCTACATTCCTTCGTGGCGAGCGACTATGTTACGAGCCCTTCACTCCACGATGGTGATTATTGGAGGGAACTTGTGGATACGATAATCATTTACGATATCAGCGAAAACAGCCTAAGAACCAGAGTATCTAAAGTATTGCTGGATTATGGCTGCATTCGCATCCAGGAGAGTGCCTTCTACGGCATCCTGAACCACAACACTCGCGAAAAGCTCCGGCTGCGACTAGAGAAGATGATGCATGGCCGAGAGGGAAATATCCAGTTCTATCCACTATGCAGCAAATGCTTCTCCCTTAAGGAAAGCATAGGTGAGATCTACAAGATCAATGAGGAGGACATAACCGTTCTTTAGAGCAGAGGGTGGTTGCTATGAATTGCGATTTCAGGAGGGGCTCAAAATGATCACAGTCAGCGACGTGAAGCAGTATCTTTACTGTCCTAAAATAATCTACTTTGATCATGTGCTGCACGTTCCTAAGCCACCCGATCAGAAGCTGGAAACCGGCAAAGAGAAGCACGATTTAATCACCGCCAAAGAGAAACGCCGCAAAGGTGCAATTTTCTACGACCCGGAGCTGGATCAGGCGGAGAAAATGTTTCGAGTGGCTCTGGAGAGCAGCATACTTAGCCTGAGAGGAATTCTGGACTATTTGGTGAAAACTGAACGGGAGTTCATACCTGTGGACTACAAGTTCGGCAGCTCCCATAATGGAGGCGTTCACCTTAACCACAAGTACCAGCTTGTCGCCTACGCTCTTCTGGTGGAAGAGAACTTTAAGACCATTGTCCGGCGAGGCTACATTCATTATAGCAAGGATAGAGTGAATGCGCAGATCGATATCGGCGATGAGATCCGCAGGCGCACATTGAAAATGATCCATGAGATAGGCCAGATCATTGAAGAAGAGATCGAGCCTGTCGGCACCAAGAATCCTGGCAGATGCACGGACTGCGAATATAGCCGGTACTGTATTGGATATCAATCCGAAAAGTAAGCATCATTGTCATTGGAGGGCACTATGTATTTCTTTTCCGAAGAGGAGCGCAAATATCTCCTGAAGAAGCTAATTCCAAAAGCACGGGAGAAAGGCATAGCAGAGGATCTCCGGGGCTGGAACTGGCATTCCACGGAGCTTTCGCCGCCCCATGATATTATCTTGCCCGTCTGGGAGGTATCAGACAGGTACTGTGAAACCGGACGGGATTCCTATCTGAGGCATGTTCAGAAGGTCAGCGTGCCTGCTAGCGAGGAGATGGTCGCCGGTCGCATTTATCACCAGGCTATGGCCGAGCTTTATCCGACGGCGAAGAGGCTGATTTACAGAGAAGGAATGGGCATCTGTACTGACCTTCCCCAAATCCTAATGGAGCGGCTGCCTGAGGCCATAATTGAGGCCGAAGAACAGCTCTCTCAAGTAAAATGCTACACGGAGAGCGGCAAAGATGTTGGCGAGAACTTAAGGAAGCTCTGGTCTTTTGAGGTTAGCAGAATTGTCGCCGCTATCTATGCCTATCTCGGCAAATACAAATACATGAGCGATGATTCTTTGATCAATCATGCCCTGCCCTTCGTTGTGGAACACAAGCTGGACGGGCAGTATCTGGGCTTGAGCAGCAATCTTTCTGCCGACGCAATAAATATGGGCGGAATGCTTATATGCGACCTAAAAACTGGCCCGAGGAGAGATTTTCATAGGCTCTCTGCAACGGGTTATGCGCTGGTTTACGAAAGTCTCTATGAAGTACCAATCAGCATCGGATGTACCGTTTACTTAAGTTTCCCGAAAAACCATCCTACGCCGCACATCGATAGGGATTTTTTCATAATAACCGACGAGATCCGGCAATGGTTTATCGAGGAGAGAGACAGTAAGCAAGATCTCATCTTCTGCGAGCGAGATCCAGGGAAATGTCAGAATCCAGGAAGCTGCCGATATAGTGAATATTGTCGCTAAGTCAAAATTCGTTGATAACAGCATTCCGATCATTTGCAGGATTTATAATAAGACCTGTGTCCCTCCTTTAGTTGTTGGACAAAATCAAGGAGGACACAAGCCCATGCAATCATTAGAACCGGTAATCAATTCTCTTGTCGATCCGAACAGAGGACTGAAGCAGGTTGAATCCTCAATACTTGCATTGGCGAAATAACCCTTGATAAGCCTCAGTTCAGAGTATTTTCATTTGAATCAAGTGCATTTGAACGATATTGTCACTTCGAGCAGGCTTTGCTAATGACAATTGCAGAATCATATGTTTAAGGTGTTTCAATATGTGAAATAGAGGAACTAGTCAAAAATTTTGGTTTGAATAGACTATCCGCATCTGAAGTATCTCGATTATGCAAGATTCTCGACAAAAAAGTGCACTGAAAAAGAATCCAGTCTTTCATAGAGAAAATCTAAGGAATTCATTAGGCCAAAATCGATATCAGTAGTGCGGGGGACGGGAGTCGAACCCGCGAACACCTTCGTGACAGGGTCCTAAGCCCTGCGCCTTTAACCACTTGGCAACCCCCGCTTATTGTTTGCCATCTAGAGCCCTCGGCCCCGTGCCCTCACTTTGCCGGCCTTTCCGAAAGCATGCTCATTGCAGCCATGCTTAAATAAATAGCTAACCGAAGCCAGAGCGGAAAATAGACCGAAAAAAGGGAAAAATGGGGCCCTCTGAACCCCGATCCTCACCTCATCAGCCAGGCCATGACCGCCTTGCTGGTGTGCAGTCTGTTCTCAGCCTCGTCGAAGACCGCACTCTGCGGCCCGTCCATCACCTCATCCGTGATCTCCTGGCCGCGGTGCGCGGGCAGGCAATGCAAAGCGATTGCCTCAGGCCCGGCCAGCTCCATGATCCTCGAATTGAGCTGATACTTTCCAAAGACCCGCAGCCTCTCCGCCTCCTGGGCCTCATCTCCCATGGAAACCCATGTATCCGTAACCAGAACATCCGCTCCGCTTGCAGCTTCATCCGGCTCCACCACAACCTTGGGCCAGCCGCCCAGGCTCTTGGCCTGCTCCAGAATGCGGGCCTTTGGCTGGTAGCCCTGAGGCGATGCCACGGTGATGTCCATTCCCAAAATCGCCGCAGCCAGTATCATGGAGTTGCAGACATTGTTCCCGTCACCGATCCACGCAACCTTCAGCCCCTCCAGCTTCGAGAATTTCTGGCTCATTGTCTGCAAGTCCGCCAGAATCTGCAGAGGATGCTCAAAATCAGAGAGCGCATTCACAACCGGCACACTGGCAAACCTGGCAAGCTGCACCACGGTGTTATGAGAAAATACGCGTGCGGTTATGCCGTGCACATATCTCGAGAGCACGCGCGCCGTATCTGCAATGGTCTCTCCCCTGCCCAATTGCAGCTCGCCGGCTGAAAGATATATCGGATGCCCTCCCAGCTCCGCAGCCGCAATCTCCAGGGAGACGCGCGTCCTCGTGGACGGCTTCTCAAAGATCATGGCCAGGCTCTTTTTGGCAAGCGGCGTGCCATGCTCTGAGCGCCTGGCCCGAAAAGCCTCACTGCTCTCGATCAGGCGGAGGATCTCTTCTCGGGAGAGGTCGGATATAGAGATAAGATTCATGTCTGCACCTTAACCTTACAACCAAAGTTACGATCGAATCCTCTGCAAGATCTCAGATATCACTGTTACGTTCTCATTGCTTGGGGAGACACTGGCCTTGATGTTCTTTGCAGAGCAGATGTCATCTCCGACCAGTTGATTTGCCCAGGGGCTGCTGTTCATGAAAGCAATCCCCGGATGCGGATCATCATCCCCTGTCCTTGCAGCGACAACTATGCTCCCCACAGCATTTTGCACCTGCAGACTCTGCCCGTCTTTTGCACCAAGCTTTGCCATATCCTGCTTGTCAAGAATGATCTGGGCACTGAGCTTCTGATACTCGTCAGTGAACCGGCCTTTCTTCGCAGCCTCGTCCTGGAAAATATCCCTGACGGTGATGACTGTTACCTCCAATGCCATTTTTATATCGCCTCCAGAATTCTGGACAGAATCTGCTCATCCGATAGCGGCTCAGACTTTACTATCGGTTCGAACTTGACCTTCACTCCATCCATGCGCAGCGCCGTTCCGCCTGCCTCCAGACCCGATATGGCCGAGGGTATGACCACACTGGCAGCATTCGTGGTCAGAGACCGGAGCGGATCGATGGCAATGAGCGGAATCCTGGCCAGCGCCCGGGCAGTTTTTCCTGGCAGATCAGATAATGGGTCAGAGCCGATTACAAGCATCGCGTCAGAGCTTCGAGAAGCCTCTATCACGCCATTTTGCGGGCCCTGCACAGGTTTGCCTTCCCGGAAGGAAACGTTGTTTGTGAAGCC
>CABMDX010000097.1 GCA_902385025.1 uncultured archaeon
CACGTCGGAGATTTCTGTTAAAAAAGCGGCACGAGCCATTCCTGGCCGCTCCATAAGACAGGTTTATTGCCAGAGAATTAGTTTAACATAACTGCTCAATTCACCTCAAAAGGTAAACAGATTACGATAATATATTTAATTATTTGAGAGATATGCATAGGAGATATGACCGCATGCGGATCTCTTCTCAAATGGTATGATGGTCTCAGATAATGCTTATGCGTAAAATCGGAAGGCAATCTCCTTGATCAAAGTCGGATCGCTTTTGGGGACCTGAACACCAAAGGAATGGTCAAGAGTCACCTCCCTGCAAAGCATATCGCGGATCCTGCATAGACTTGTTAATAGCTATCGCATATTACAGGGCTGCAAATGTGTTGAAAGAGGAGAATAAAAACGCTAAAAATAGTATTGGGAGTTTTTTATCAGACCGGGGCTAACAGTCAGCGGCGAAGGCCGAGATGCCTGCCAATTAATTGGCGCTCAAGCTTCTGCCTCTCCCATCAGCCTGTCTACCATCCAACCCGGCTCGAACTTCACCAGATCGGGATATGTTTGGCCCACGCCCAGGAAGAGCACAGGCTTTCCGGTGATGTAGGCAATAGAGATGGCCGAGCCGCCTTTGGCATCTGCATCCGTTTTGGTAAGGATAGTGCCTCCGATGGGCACGGACTCATTGAACAGGCGTGCTCTCTCCACGGCATCGTTTCCGGCTATGGCCTCATCCACAAAGATGAGCAGATCGGGTTTTGTCACGCGCACGATCTTCCTCATCTGATCCATAAGATTGATGTTTGTGTGCAGCCTGCCTGCCGTATCCGCCAGGACAACGTCCTTATTGTGCGCCCTGGCATATTCTATGGCATCAAAGATCACAGCAGCCGGGTCGCCGCCCGTTTTATGCTTGACGACCTTCAAGCCCAGATTATTGCCATGCACTTCGAGCTGCTCAATTGCCCCTGCTCGGAATGTGTCTCCTGCTGCAAGGACCACGGAGTAGTCCTTGTCCATCAAATACTTGGCTACCTTGGCTATGCTGGTTGTCTTTCCTGTGCCGTTCACGCCCACGAATAGAATCTTGACTGGCTTTTCTTTCGCCTTAATGTATTCGTCAAAGTCCAGATGGTTCCTGGAAAGAAGAGTCAGCAATGCGCTTCTGAGGGTATCCTCTGCAAGCTTGCCAGTGTCTGCGCCGATCTTCTTTTTCTTTCCCACCAAATCGGACTTGACCTCTTTTACAATCTCTTCCGCAACTGGCAGGGCCACATCGCTCTCCATGAGGGCCATCTCCAGCGCCCACATGGGCTCCTCGAGATCCTTCTCCTCAAGAATTACTTCCTGCTCGAAGACCAGGCTCTTGGCCTTTTCCAGGAAGGAGAATCTGCTTTTGGGTTTGGCGGTGGTCCCGCCTATATCTGGTGCGCTGGATACGGACTCTTTTTTGGCAGCCTTTTGGGCAACCTTTTTGTCCGTCGGAGTGCCAGGGGCATTGACCTCGGCGACTTCCTGCTCCCCTTCCAGAGAGCTGTCATTCTTCTTTGGGTTCAGCTTCTCGGCTATCGAAACCTTCTCCTGGTTCTTGGTGGAGAGGGATTCTTTGAAGCTGGAGAGCTTCTCCTTAAAGCGATTAAACAACCCCTTCGCTCCCTTGACCCTGCTGCCCTGCGCTCTCTTCAAACTGCTGCATTATAGCCTGGATCCTCTGCATCTCTTGATCGATCTTGGCAAGTACTTCACTTAGCTTACGCGATCCCTCAAGAACCTCGGCCTTGCGGACCTTCAGGATCTCCTTGGCCTCGGTCGCGGTCTTCTCAATACTGACGCCCGCGCCCACATTCAAGACTATCTTCTCCTTAGAGGCGAGAGCTGCGTGTATGAAAGAACCAGATCCTATTGGAACAAGGATCTCCTGTCCGACCTCTGCCTTCTCCAGAGCATCGGCGGCTACAAGAGCTCTCTCCAGGCCCTCAGCGGTGATCTGTGTCAGATTTAGCTGGCGCATGATGCCGTCTGCCTGAGCCTGATATTGCTGATATGCGGCCAGGAGCCTTTGTACCTCCTCCTCGCCCCTAGGAGAGCTACTCAACGGTCTTCACCTCGTCTATCTTGATGAGGTCTCTCTTCAGGCCGTGCTCGCTTCCCATAAGAGAGTAGACTGCGTCTCTCGCATTCTTCTCATTTTGGACGTCCACAACCTTGTGGAAAGGCAGCCAGGTCTTTCCAACAATTCCGCCCTTATATCTACCCTTGATCTCGAATTTGCTCATTCTTCCACCCCTACCAGAATTTCATCATTTAAACCGGAATCAAACCAGGAAACCTAAAGCGTCTTCAATGCGGCCCAGCTCCGGACCTGTGGTATCTCGCCCGGCGAAGTATCCGTGACTGTTGGCCAGCACACCTGAGCCCACCAGAGGCGAGCCGAGGTTCACCGTACCCACATCCACAGGGAGCTCGAACAGCTCTTCAAGGAGTGCTATTTCCTCCTCTGAGACTCGCGGATGTACCAGCAGACCCTTGTTGGTCGCAACGCCAGCCATTCCCACGGTCTTCAGGCCGCCGATGGTGCCTTTCTGGACGTTCACTCCCAGGGTCTCTGATACCGTTTCGCAGGCCCGGGAAGACAATCCCGGATGGACCAGAGCAGCACTATCATTGGCCAATATCACATTGCCTGCGGCATTGATCTTTGCAGGAAGCCTGG
>CABMDX010000098.1 GCA_902385025.1 uncultured archaeon
GGATTGTGGCGGACCCGAACCATGTCTACAGGCCCCCAAAGACAGATATCTCCCTGCTGCTACGCAACTTTCAGCTCACGGACGATATTGGATTTCGTTTCTCTTCTCATAACTGGGAGGAGCATCCCCTTACATCAGACAAATACGCCTCATGGCTCTCCTCCACTCCCGGCCAGTGCATAAACATCTTCTGCGACTACGAAACCTTCGGCGAGCATCAGTGGGTGGATACGGGCATCTTCGAGTTCCTGCGCCATTTGCCCCGGGCAGTATTGAAGTACCCCCATCTTAGATTCGCATTGCCTCGCGAAATCGCCCGGAACAGTCCGGTGAAAAGTGAGATTTCTGTGCAAAAGTACGTTTCCTGGGCAGACCTTGAAAGGGATACGAGTTGCTGGCTGGGCAATGGGCTGCAGCATGCCTGCTTCCTCTACCAGAAGAGGCTGGAGGCCCCGGCCAAGGAGAGCGGTGATGCCGATATTCTGGATATCTGGAGGATTCTGGGCCTCTCCGATCATCTCTACTACATCTTCACCCACGGCGGATCGCCGGGAGAGGTTCACAGCTACTTCAGCCCCTATGGAATTCCCTATGATGCCGCAGTGACCTACTTCAGCGTCCTGGCAGACCTGCACTTCCGGCTCAAAAAGAGGACTCATCTGGCAGACTCGCCCTTCCGTTTCGCCACAGGAATCGACCAGTTCACGGGAGAGGAGGTCTGGACTCTGGCGGGCCTGCACCGCATACTGGACGATGTTGATCTCGAGTCTCTGAAGTATCACAACAGCCGGGGGGATCTGGCTCTCTGGGCAAAGACAAGTCTTGGAGATGAGGTCCTGGCCGGAAAATTGGCAGGATTGAAGGCCCACCATGGAAAAAGGCTCAGGCAGAGGCTTTCCGGGGTGGTGGCATCAGCTCTTAATGAGGCGGGACCCCAGTCGTCTGAGAATGAACCGCTTGCCGGACTAAAGAAAGATGGATAAGAGGGGCACGATTGATATGATACGCCAGATGAGCTTTGGGCAGGGTGCGGGCAGTGAGTGGCTAGTGACCAACGGTCTGGGAGGCTATTCCTCGTCCACTGCCAATGGCTGCAATACTCGTGCGTATCACGGTCTTCTTGTGGCAGCGCACAAGCCGCCTACTGGAAGGATGCTATTGCTCTCTTCGCTGGATGAGGAGCTTTGTGGCGTCTCCCTGGCCACTCATCAGTATCCAGGCGCGATTCATCCTCAGGGTTTTCGCTACCTTCAGGAATTTTGGCACGATCCGCTTCCCAGGTTCATTTATCAGATCGGAGACGCACGGATCGAAAAGACCGTCTTCATGGTCCACGAAGAAAATACCACGATCATCAGCTACAAAGTCCAAAATGCGACCGGAGAGCTACGCGTCGTTCCGCTCGTTCATTGCCGCAGTTTCCATGCTGCTTCAGATCTGCCCGCAATTCACCAGGAGCCGGGGCAGACCGGAACGCGGCTTATGTCTGGCATCGAATTCTCTCTGCTCTCAAGCGGTTGCCGGTATGTGCCAGGGGAGTTGACCTATTACAGCTTCGAGTATGAGGAAGAGCGCCGCAGGGGTCTATCCTGGAAGGAGAATCTCTTCTCACCGGGCCATTTTGAGATCGATCTTCCGGGAGGGGACTTTTCATTTGCATTCGCGGCAAGCACCGTCAGGCGCATGATGCCCGATTGGGATACGGCGCAGGCTGATGAGATGGCTCGTCTTTGCGAGCTTAAGGCTCCCCTGCCGCAACTGGCACGCTCGGCAGACTCCTTTGTGGTGCAAAGGGGAAAAGGATTGAGCCTGATCGCTGGATACCACTGGTTTGATGACTGGGGCCGCGATGCCATGATCGCGCTTCCTGGATTGTTGCTCTCTACAGGGCGTCTCTCGGATGCAAGAGCCGTCTTGAGGTCTTTTGCCGAAGCAATGCATTGTGGCGTGCTGCCCAATGACCTGGGTGCCGAATCCTATAATACCGTGGACGCCTCCCTCTGGTTCATCCTGGCAGCATCTAGCTACTATCAATACTCTCATGACGCGAATTTTGCCCGCGAGCTCTGGCCAAAAATGCAGGCTGTTATGGAGCGCTACAGCCGTCCTGGAGAGGACTTCTGGATGGATGAGGACGGCCTCATAAAATCCGGGCCCGCCCTCACCTGGATGGATGCGCGTGTGGACGGGAAGCCCGTCTCCGGGCGCGAGGGAAAATGCTGTGAGATAAATGCACTCTGGTACCTGTGCCTGGTGAAGACCAGGGCTCTGGCAGCTTCTCTTGGCGAAAAATGGAAAATGATCTCGCCAGAAAATGTCAAACAGAGCTACCAGAAATTCTGGAACAGCAAGGCAGGTTGCCTCTTCGATGTTATCGATCCCATTGATCCTTCAATTCGGCCCAATCAGATAATAGCCGCTGCAGTCCTCGGTCTTCTGCCCATAAGCCAGCAGAGAGGCATCCTGGAAACGGTGACCCGTGATCTTCTCACTCCTTTCGGACTCCGGACTCTCTCTCCTCATGACGCTCGCTATATCGGCAGATATGAGGGCGGTCCGCGCCATAGGGATGCCGCCTATCATCAGGGCACGGTCTGGCCTTGGCTGATGGGGCCTTATGTGGATGCGCTGCTCAATGTGCATGGCAATACCCCCGAAAGCAAAGAGGAGGCGAGGGCGCTCTTAATGCCTCTGGTGGAGGGGGATGGCAGCGGGAGCGGCCTCATCTCCGAGGTCTTCGATGGCGATATGCCGCAGCGACCAGGTGGCTGCATCCATCAGGCCTGGTCCGTGGGCGAGGTGTTGAGGGCCTGGGCCAGAACTGCATAAAGAGTCTTTGAGGCGTTTAGGCCAGAACCTCTAAATATTATTAATACCAGTATTGGTAAGTTAATCATGCCTTTTGAGATATTAGAGCCTCATAATGAAGAGGGACTCTGTCGTGTCCTCATCGAGAATTCTATTCAAGGATTTCTAGTAATTTTGGATGGGCATATTGTCTATGCAAATAAAGCAGCATCCGAAATCATAGGTTGCGCTCAAGAAAAATTGGCATCTCTCTCGCTTGGAGAGCTGATTGCCATACTGGATTTTGATGGCCATAGTCAATTTCTGCAAGACTGCCAGGAATGCCTTCTCGGCAAAAGAGCATCATTTTTGAGGCGGTTTCGCATAGGAAATACTATTGGGAAGTGGCGAATGATCGAGGCGCTGATCAATCCTATCCTCTACCAGGAGAGGCCAGCGCTGCAAATGACCTGCCTCGATATAACCATGCAGGCAAAGGCGGAAAATCAATCGAGTCTTTATCAGTTGATCTCCAGCCATGCCAGGGACATCATTTTGCTCATGCACAGAAATGGCAAGATTATCGAGGCCAACGATGCCGCCGTAAAGGCTTACGGCTATTCTCATGAGGAGCTTGCATCCATGCGAATTGGTGATCTGCGGGACGCCGAGACCCTGTCGGAAATGCCGCAGCAGATGGAACAGGACTGTTCTCGGGGCATTCTTTTTGAGACGCGTCACCGGCGCAAAGATGGCAGCATTTTTCCTGTGGAGGTCAGCTCGCGGGGCACGATAATCTGGGGAGAGCGCGTTCTTCTGAGCATCATTCGCGACACGTCTGAGCGAAAGCAGAGCCAAGAGGCGCTTTTGGAATCCGAGAACCGATATCGTGCCATTTTTGAGAATACGGGAGCTGCAGCTCTGATCGTTGAGGACGACACCATCATCTCTCTTGTCAACTCAGAAGCTGAAAGGCTCTTTGGTTATACGCGAGAAGAAATTGAGGGCCAGAAAAGCTGGACAGATTTCGTTTTGGAGGAGGATCTCCAGAAAATGCTGTATTTTCATAGGATTCGGCGAACAAATCCGGATTCTGCTCCAAGAAGATATGAAATACGTATTAGGGATAAGAAAGGAGATCCCAAGAACATCCTGTTGCATGTCGATCTCATCCCGGGAACCAGGAGGAGTGTCGCATCTGTCATCGACATCACCGACTATAAAAGAGCGCAAGAGGCGCTGATCGAGAGCGAGAAACGCTATCGTCTGCTTGTAGACCGGAGCCCGGATGGAATCCGCATTGATTGCGAAGGGAGAGTGGTCTTTATCAATGAAACAGGCGCAAAGATCCTTGGTGCCTCCTGCCCGGAAGAGATCGTCGGAATGCAGGTACTAGATCTCATGCATCCTGACTTCAAACAGGTCTCAATCGCCCGGGAAAGGATTGTCGCGAAAGAAGGAATGGAGTGCCCTCCTGTCGAGGAGAAGGTTCTCAGGCTTGATGGGAAAGCAGTAGACATCGAGGCAATGGTCATACCATTTGGACGCTATCAGGAAAAGCCGGCAGTGCAGGTCGTCTTCAGGGATATAACCGATCGAAAAAATGCAGAAGCGCAGCTCAAGAGCTACTCGGAGCGTCTGGAATATCTGGTTGAGGAGAGGACGCGGCAGTTGCGCGATACGGAACGGCTTGCTGCAGTTGGAGAGACTGCAGTGATGATCGGCCATGATCTACGCAATCCCTTGCAGGCAATCGTTACCACTCTTTTCCTTGCCAAGGCTAAGCTGAGAAATCTTTCTTCTTTGGAGCTCGGAGCGGATATGCTGGGGCTGATGGAGGATCTATCGACCATCGAGCGGCAGTCTGTGTACATGAATAAGATCGTCTGCGATCTGCAGGATTATGCTAGGCCTCTCAGCCCCGAGCTTGCGGATCTGAATATTCTCTCCTTCATAAAGAATATCCTGTCAGGCATGGGTGGTGCAAAAAATATCGAGGTGCAAATAGAATGTGATGCGCAATGGACCTGCAGGGCAGACCCGACGATGATGGGCCGCATTCTCACTAATTTAATAAATAATTCCTTTCAGGCAATGACTGATGGAGGCAAGATGTCCATAACTGTCAGCCAGAGCAAAGATCATGTGATAATGTCTCTCAAGGATAACGGCACCGGAATCCCTCCCGAAGTGAGGCCTGAGATATTCAAACCCCTTGTGACCTCCAAAGCGAAAGGAATGGGCATGGGGCTGGTAGTCTGCAAGCGTCTGTTGCAGGCACTGGGTGGGGATATCAGAATCGAAAGCGAGTATGGCAGGGGGACGGAGGTCATCATTCGAATTCCACGAGCGGAAGAATCAAGCTGATATGCCTTCACCGGATGGGAGAATCCGTGCCCTTTCCCGGGCGCGGTGGTTCACAAGAATGGAATATATAAACCTTAACTCCCATTAGGTAGGGAATACAGAATATTATTATCAACCCTGCTGCATTGTCTTTAAACAATAAAAATATATAGATATAGTCGCCCCACTTAGGGATATGAATCAATGGGCAAGGGAGTGGCTGGAAGGGGAGCGAACCAAAGGCGCGAAGCGACTTGAGATAAAAGTTATTTTATTTATGAATTTGGTATATAAGTGTTCTACACACTGGGACAAGATAATCAAAAAGCGGGTTAAA
>CABMDX010000099.1 GCA_902385025.1 uncultured archaeon
AGGCCTCTGAGGCGCTTTTAAAAGAGAACCTGACCATTCACGCCATGACAGATGTGACCAACGGCAGCATTCGCGGTGATGCCAAGGAGATCTCCTATACCGCCGGGGTGAAGCTCGTGTTTGAGGAGGAGCGCATGGCCCGCCTGGTCAACCCACGTGTCCTGCAGATGCTAAACTCGCTGCAAATCGACTATCTGGGCGTCTCCATTGATGCTCTGCTCATAATCGCTCCTCCGGGTGAGGCAGATGCAATTGCGCGTACCATTCGAGCCGAAGGCGTAGCAGTAGATGAGATAGGCAGAGTGGAAGCAGGCGAGGGCGCGATACTGAATATCGATGGCCGGATGACGGACTTCTCGCCGCGCTTTCGCGAGGCCGCCTACACGCCCATAAAGAAAGCGGTAGGCCAGGACGCAATCCTTTATTTGGCAGAGATGACTCAAAGAGTAGACAGAGCAGCCCAGAAAGCTGTTGAGAAGAAAAGGCGGTTTGTCGAGAAGATAAGAAAAAGATAATTCAAATTTTTGCAAAGTTATTTATTTTTGCAGCCTTTGCTGTATGTAGTAATAATAGTAAAAATTAATTTTACATAAATAAACTATTTATAGCATAACATACTTCACTTATTCTAAGGGATTAAAAAGGGAGTAGATGAATAATGAAGGAATCTTTCGTAATGAGATTTGACGAAAAGGATATTGAAGTAGTGGAAACGCTGAAGAGCCTGGGAGTGCCAAGAAAGGTTTCCAATATGATCGCCTATCTGGCAAGCGGCACGGAAGCCACCTCTCGCGAAATCGAGAGAGGGTCTGATCTGCGCCAGCCTGAGGTGAGCATCGCTCTTCGTACGCTGCGCAAAAATAACTGGGTCGAGGAGAAGGTAGGCAGAAGCGACGGCACGGGCCGACCCATGAAGGTCTACCGTCTCAAGGCTCCTATTGAAGATATCCTTCAATATTATGAGCAGGAGAAGCTCAAAGAGGCAAATCAGGCGCTGCAATCTATACAGAGGCTGAAGAATCTCCTTGGCGAGGCCGGGGCTTGAGGGAGACTTTATCTGCCCGCAGTTATCTTTTTGATAAATGCGAATTCCTGTTATCTTTTTTTTAATTTTTTAGCTTCAACTTTGTTTTTTCTGGTAATATATATAACTTTCACTCAAGTTATATTTGGAATTAATGTCGCTCACCAACTTCCTAAATTAAATTTTCACGATGGGGATATATAGAAGGACGTCACGATATAAATAGAGGATAAATGATAAGTTACGGCGATCCGTCTCCCATGCACCGGGATTTCCGCACAACGTGTGAAATGCTCGATCAAAAGCCGTCGTTACAAAGAACAATAAAGGCAAGATTCTCATTCGGACGGTCGGTAGGACCTCAAATAATTTAGACATATATCTGGGTGATTTATTGACAGTTATCGAAGAACAAATTCATAGGGCATATCTAAATAAGCTTGTTGGAGAAGACGGTCTGCGAATTGTGGAATGTATACCCGGTGAAGAGATCACTGATGAACGTTTGGCGGAGCTTACCGGCATCAGCCTTAATACCGTAAGGCGCACTCTTTATCTCCTTTACGAGCATAGGCTGGCAATATACAGCCGCAAGAGAGACCCTGATTCGGGCTGGCTCACCTATTTGTGGCAGCTCTGTCCAGAGAACTTTGACAAAGCACTGGAATCGGAAGCTAAGAGGCTTCTTCGTATCCTGGATGAGCGCCTGACCTATGAACGGGAGAACATTTTCTATGCCTGCACCGAAGGGTGTGCCAGGTTCATCTTTGACGAGGCGAGCGAGGCCAACTTTGTGTGCCCCTTCTGTCAGGGCAGCCTGGAGTTTATGGAAAACGCCAAAGTGGTGGATATCATCGAAAAGCAGATTAGCGATCTCAAAGCCTGCTTATAGAAATCACTGAAACGGCATTATGCGATCTTTGCCGTTTCCGTCGAGACTTCTTGAGACGTCCTGGCTACAAATTATCCATATTATTTCCGAGGACCGCTGTCCACCACCAGCGAGCCATGTCCATCAGATCGCGGCTGAACATTCCAGAGAGCCTGTACTCGCCGCCTTTATTGGAGATCAGGCCCGCTCCCAGAAGCTTGTTTCTCATCGCATAAAAAGCCGATCTGCTTATCTTCAGCTCCTCCAGCAGCATCTTCCAATCACGGGTTTTAAGAGGATTGCCGCTTCTCTGCCCCTCTTCCACCAGAGTTAGAAATCTCTGGCCGCGGAGTGCTGTCGTCTCTTCCTGAAAAAGGCGAAGCATGAGCTCATGATACGGATCGCGTGAGTGACTGATGGCGAATTCCGATTTGCTTCTAACCTTGATCGTGGTTGCCGTTCGAGGCGCTTTTTTCACACTGGTCATAATGTCGCCAGTACAGCTCTGGCTATATCTGCATACTCATCCCGCAAGATATAGGTCATGGGTGCACGATACGATTTCTTGTTGACGTGCAATATCCCCAGGCGCGAACAGATATAGCCGATCATCGAGGCTACCACTTTCCTGGAGACCGCAAATTTTTTGCTAACACATTCATGAAGAGAGGCTACGGTGAACTCTCGAGCCTCGACTATGGACTCCAGGACAGCTCGCCTCAGACCATCTGTGTCCAGATTAAGGAACCTTACCATCCGGCTCAATATCTCGGACCGCTGTGGTTTCATCAAACCCCTCCGAAACTACCCCCCAGACATTTACTAATAGTTTAGCTGTACGTATAATATATACCTTACTATATGCTCTCAATAGGACACTTTTTCCGGCTGCCCAAAAAGGCACCGCCATCAGTTTAAACTCAGCATCAAACCTATCCTGACGATAAAGATCTTGCGGTCCGGGGACACTATGCCAGCAGACGAGCTAAATGACGAGAACAAAAATGCAGAGGATCTCTATCTCCTGGGACGCTATGAAGAGGCAATAGCTCTCTGGGAGAGAACTGAAAGGGCTCTGCCGAAAAATTCCGACCAATGGTATAAAAAAGGAACCCCTCTGCGAAAATTGGCACGTTTTGAGGAGGCTGCAATGGCCATGGAAAAGGCTCTGGAACTCGACTCCAGGAATGGGAATGCCTGGAGGAGTCTGGCTGTAGCCTATAATCAGCTTGACAGAATGGAGGAGGCCTTGAAATCATGCGAAAAGGCCATTTCCCTCGATCCATTTCAGGCCCGGAATTGGATCGTGAGAGGCTTCGCGCTGCACCGTCTGGGCCGATATGAATCTGCTGTGGAGAGCTATGCCAGGGCCATTGAGCTGAACCCGCTGGGATCGGATGGCAGAAGGGCCTGGAATAACCGGGGAGCGGCTCTGGACAACCTGGGCAGACACGAAGATGCCATAGAGAGCTATGAGGGCGCGATCATGATCGATCCCTTTGATGTCTATGCCTGGAACAACAAGGGTGTGGCACTGGGCACGCTGGGGCGGAATGAGGATGCTGCGCGCTGCTTCCAGAAGGCGATTGAGATTGAACCGGGCTACGCCACAGCCTGGAAGAACCTGGCAGTGGCCTTTCAGAAATTGAAGCGTATTGATGAGGCGAATGAGGCCTACAGCAGGGCCAGAGAACTGGGGCTGGAATGATATTATGAAGCAGGAAGCCCACAGGTGGTAACGCTGGATTTTTTGGGCTTCCCGCCC
>CABMDX010000100.1 GCA_902385025.1 uncultured archaeon
CAGTCAAGGCGATGATCACAGGAATGGATACATGATTCACAGTGCTGACGGCCGCTTCCATAACGGATTTGCCTTTGCCAAACTCCTCGTCTATCCGGTTGTGGAACTGAATGGCATAGTCTATGCCGATTCCTATCATGATAGGAAAAGCGGCAAATGAGACCATGCTCATTGGTATATGGAAGAACCCCATAGCTCCAAAGGTCCAGACTATGCCCAGCAGAACAATAGGTATCGGAAGGAGAGGCCATCTGACGTGCCTGAAGACCAACAGCAGGGCTACAACCATCAGCACTCCGCATAGTGCAAGGATCGAGCTGTTGCTACTGTTCATCAGATCTACAATTGCTTCCTGGAAAGAACGATCGCCTGTGACGGTGAAGCCATAGCCCGCTGGGAAGTTTGCAAAAGTGACGGCATTGTTAATCTCCAGCAGAAGCCCTTTACGTTGTGAATCCTGCAAAGAGGCAGGCATCGCCACTATCATCCTGGCATGCCTGCTGTCAGGCATGAGGCTCTGGATAGAAGGGCCTATGCTATCCAGAATCTCGTCTATCCTCTCCTGAGTGGGGATGCAGCGAATGCCGCTATCTTGATATTCGGCATCGGCCACAACGTCGGCCAAGCTCTGGACGCTGACTACCTTATGAACCTGCTTCATGTGATCGGATAAACGCAAGGCCGCTTTCAGGACCTCCTCCTTGGAGACGTCGTCGCCTTCTATCAGAATCACATTGGCATCTATGCCGAAGTTCTCCTGATACAGGTGGTCATATAATTGATAGAGGGCAGAATCTTTTGAGACAAAGCTCTCTGTGGTCATGCCCTGGCTCTCAACCTGCTGGGCATAGTGAACAGAGACCAGTGTCAAGAGAACTGCTACGGCTATGATAATCACAGGATTTTTGGTGATCCACACCCCGAGTCGTTCCAAGCCAATCATGCGAATTAAACCTTCAATTCGGATTTTTTCGAATGAATCGAATAAGCGCAAAATACTTAAACTTTGTGATAGATCAGTCCAATGTGAACGATGAAGAATTACTGGCCTTAAAGAGGCCAATTATCGATGCCTGTGTCAAATCCGCCAAAAAAAATGGTTGGAGCGATGCCATGGGAATCCTCAGGGGAACGCTATTTCTGGAAAGCGAACCCATGTCCCTTGATTTGCTGGCCGAGAAGACCGGCTACAGCAAAACCACAGTGCGCTCCAACATGAATTTCCTCGAAAACCTCGGCATGGCCATTCGCGTAGTTGGTCGGCTGGGCAATGAGCATCGCTATAAGCTGCATCGCTATGCTCTGGTGACTGATCCTGAAGAGATGAAGCCAGCGATCTTGTCTGCCGCGAAGGAAGAGATTCATTCGATCTCAGAGGCCCTAAATCAAGTCGAAAAGAATCTCAGGGACCACAGTGAGGAAGCCGAAAAGATGAGCGCCATAATGGCCAAAACAAAACAATTTTATGACGATATGGACAAAATCTTGGAGCTTATGAGGAAGTATACTATGAAAGAGCTTATTGAGCTTTTGGAGAGCAAGAAAGATTGAATTTCTGTAGAATCACGATACAGATCAATATCAACATGTATTAACGGCTGATGGAGCAAAGAAAAAAGTTGAGATTGATCTTGACGAGACAGTTGCTTCCGCTGGGATGAGCATCGGGGACATGATCAAATGTGTGGTCAAAGCTGGTTATGATGTCGAGAAGATGTCGGGATGGGCGAATAGGCCCATCCTATTGCAATTGATTAATGGGGTTTTACATGGGAGTTGTGGGTTATTAGCTATAACGCTCACTAAAACCACCCAATTGGCGGTCGTGCAAAATGTCTTTAACCCAAGCCGTCCCATACCCAGGCCGAAGTAGGCTGGGAGAGGATGAAAGAGGTAGTGCTGGACACTAAGGATGATAGGTCACAGATCTATCTTCCTGAGAAATGCATAGGCTGCGGGACCTGCGTTGCTGCCTGTCCCAAAGGCGCGCTAGTAATCGGTTCAGTTGGTGCAGTAGCCCGGGGACTGATAGACAAGGACTTCATCGAAAAAAGGAAAGGCGAGTGCGTCTTCTGCTCCATCTGTGCACGTGTCTGCCCCATGGGGGCTCTTGAGGTCAGGAAGGCGGGGAAGGCGGAAAATGATGAATCTTATCTTCATGTGGCGTTGAAATCAACGACTGTAAATGAAAAATGTGTTCAATGCGGTCTATGTGCCGAGGTCTGCCCTCAATCGTGCATAGAGCTGAAGGATAGGAGGCTGGCCGAGAACGGCAGCCTGAAGTTCGAAGGTAAGACGCATATCGACCTGAACAGATGTGTGCACTGCGGCTGGTGCGCCCAGGTCTGTCCTGTAGGTGCCATCTCTTTTGAAAAACCATTTGCAGGTGAATTCCGCCGCGACGACGACATATGCCAGGCTTGCAGGACCTGCATTCACACCTGTCCTGCCAATGCCCTCTTCAACCGCGAATGGAAGCCTGGCGAGATCATAGAAAAGGTAACCCACAGAAAAGACGCCTGCATCTACTGCGGAGCATGCGCCCAGGCCTGTCCTGTGAGGGCAATAACTGTGCATAAGACCGCCATAATCCCTGAGATGAAAGGGAAGAAGGCCTTCGAGAAGAGACTGACAGAGCCTGCTCCCTGGCCAACACTGACATCTACACTCAAGACCGACGAATTAGCCTGCCTGGGCTGCGGAAACTGCGTAATAGCCTGCCCGGTAAATGCCCTGTCCGATCCCTACCTTGCGGCAGGCCATCTCAATGAGCTGGAGGCAAAGCCTCTCTTGGAGGTCAAGAACGGCACGGTGAAGGTCGTGGACCAGGAGGTCTGCGGATCCTGCGCCACCTGCAGC
>CABMDX010000101.1 GCA_902385025.1 uncultured archaeon
GAATTTAGGTTTTAGCTGATAAAAAGGTCTATTCCATCCCTAAGCTATCTTTTATCATTCGGATATCAGAATGCATCTGCCTGAAGTTGCTTGCATATCCCGGCTGAATGTCTCCCCTCAGTCCCTTGATCTCGTCAAGGACTTCAGGTATTTTGTCTGTGTTCTTGCATACCGCTTTTAAGTCCTCGCTGATCTGAGGGATCGCGTCAGTGTTTTTACGCACTGCTTTGAGATCATCCCTCATATCCAGGAGTAGCGGGATAGCTTTATCCAGTTGAACAAATGAACAAAGCATGGCTACTTCGCTGGTTCGTCCAACGTCGCCGTCATAGTTCTCATGGGTCACCGTTGAGACTTCGGCCATCTCCGGCTTATTCTTCTCAATAGCCTGTAAGAATGGCGCGATTCTGGCCTCATCTCCTTCTACCAGGGCAATTACTTCTTGTCGGCCGTTCTCTTCCCAGTTGTAGGTAGACAATCCAGGCAGGGCAAGGTTCATGGCATTTTTGAGCAGGAACACACGGTAGCCTACATCATGCACTTTGGGACCTGCAATCTTGATCTTCAGCTTCATGGTCGTTCTAGATATGTATCCGCAAGCTATTTGGTTGTTTCCTCGGGCTCTGACATCTCCAGCAACCAGGCAATTCTCTCATTTGCATCTTATTCGTACTTTCTGCTATGTAAATATGCTTTTATGGATATTGTTTTCTGGAGAACCTACTTAAGCTTGTACGTAGAAAGGCATACTATGGCAGGAATCCCAAGACAGCTAATCAAGCCACGGCTAATGGAACTGGATTCGGCAGTCTTGGAGCTGGAGGCAGCCAAGGAGATCCTGGCAGATGTCTTTGGGATTCGGCTCTCGGAGGTGGATAAGATGATCTGGAGCCGGTTTGAGGCAGGGGAGATGGGCTCCAAATTTTGCATTGAAAGATAAAATAGAAAAAACAGAGCAGGATTTCTCAATCCCGTCTCTTTTTGCCTGACTTTATACAGTGATCTTGCTCTTGGCGATATACTTGATGAGGTCGGGACCGAGCCGAGCTTTCTTCTGTATCTGGGTGGCCACATCGTCCATTGTGACACCGGTGGCAGCGAGAGCACGGATCTCTTCGAGCGTAACATCATCGACTGTGAAGTACTCATCCAGGTCCTTTCTGTGTCCCCATACGTCTCCTTCCAGTAGCTCGATGCCCTGCATGTCCAGGAATACCTGGATGGCATTGGACATGGTCTTGCGGTAGGAGGGCGGCACCTGGATCATGCGGAGTCTTGGACACCTCTGCATAAGGCCGAGGAAATCAACGTTGCTGGCACGGAAGGCAAGATGAACCATCTTCTCATTGGGGTTGAGATTTGGGATCTCATTTTTTGAGCTAACAACTCTAAGTCTCATTTAATCTCCAATTTACTAAAGATTGTTTCCTAGTATTAATAGACACTTTAGCTATACACATCCGTTCAGAACGATATCAATAGGGCATTTACATATTCATAAAAAATATTTTGTCGCCTTTTGAGATACAAAATTTTACAAAATTCATTGCAGATTAATGGATGATAAAATATAATTGTTTCTTCGCTTTGAAGCTCCGCGATACTGTGCTGCCAAGCGATTGCAAATCAATTTTTTAGAACTTTGCTCGATAGAGTCATTATTTAAAGCTTGTGGACAATCGTGCGAACACTCTGCAATAATAGACGCAATAATAGCCATCTTTATGGGAAAGTGCATCGATAAGTGCATTGAAAATAGCAGGAGAATTTTCCGCCATAAGAAATTGACCTTGCCTATGCACAGTGATGGTTTGGTTATTTATTCTTGCAGGGCCTAATTATAATCATGCCCATCCTTCGAGAAGACAAAGACCTTAAAGACGCTCTTGTGGAATGCCATAACATTTGCGTCATAGGCATATCGCCAGATCCCTATAAGCCCAGCTACTTTGTGTCCGATGTGCTGAAGAGCCGCGGATTCAAGCTCTTCCTTGTAAACCCCAACTATGCAGGCAGGATAATTCTTGGCGAGAGGGTCTATGCATCTATCCGCGACGTGCCTGAGGAAATTGATATTGTAGACGTATTCCGGAGGCCTTCAGCCGTCCCTGCTCTGGCAGAAGAGGCCAAGCAAAAGGGCTTCAAGGTCTTCTGGATGCAGCCGGGAACAGAAAGCCCTGAGGCCATAAAGCGGCTGGACAAAGAGGGATACAAAGTAGTAGCAGGAAGGTGCGCCAAAATAGAGTCCACCAGACTGCTATGATGCTGCATGAATCAATCTGACAAAAGATTCTGGCAGAAAACCCCAACTGCAGGGCTTTAGAAGATTTTTTTGACAACAATATCTCATCAGCAAAAGCTAAATAGCCCAGCCGAAAGTAGTGCTGATCGATGTTCTCCGGCTGGGATGAGTACCATTTGATTAACCAGCAGCTTGCTCTGCTATTGAGGACTATGCCCGCGTCCGATCTCGGTGAGATCATTAGCTATGTACTCTCCGCGCCGGGCAAGAGGGTTCGGCCCCTTATCCTCCTTATCTCTTCAGAGGCTTTTGGCGGAAAGGCAACGGAGGCCATAAATGCCGCTCTGGCTATCGAGCTGGTTCACGCTGCATCCCTTGTGCATGACGATATTCTGGACATCGGGGTTGAGAGGAGGGGCTCGCCCAGCACCTTTCAGCGCTTCGGCCCGGAGGCCGCGCTTCTCGCGGGCGACTATCTGATCTCTCGCTCCATTGAGCTCATATCTCACTACAGCCCCCAGGTGATTCAAGCCTTTGCTCATGCCTGTATGGACATGTCTGAGGGAGAGATGATGGACCTGTCCGCCACCAGTTCGCCCGAAGATTATTATCAGTGCATCTCCAAGAAAACGGCATCTCTTTTCTCCGCCTCCGCCAAGATCGGAGGGCTCATCGCCTGCGCCTCGGATGAGGATGTGGCAAACCTTGAGAGCTATGGGATGCACCTGGGCCTGGGATATCAAGTTCTGGACGATTTGGAGGAGGATCTGGGACTGGATCAGGGAAAGTCGTCCAAGAAGACCTCCGTGACTCTCCCCCGAATCCACCGCAGCCAGTTCTCGGATGAAGTCGCACGGCAGATGTGCATTCGAGCCATTGAAGATCACAGTTCCAATGCGAAATTTGCTCTAAGAAAGTCCGCGGGAAGCGAAGAGATGCTTGCTCGCTTGGAATGCATAGTAAATGAGATGACGCGCCGAGGACTCTTGAGATGCAAATCGCAAAAAAGCCTCTGCTGAAGATCGATGCCTCAGCAAGGGGACAGGGCATTGAGCTGTGCGCCAGGGGCCCGCTGGCACCACTGGCAAAGCCCATTCTGGATCGAATCAACAAGATCTTCCTGGATGAGAAGCCGATCAGCTCCGGCCCTGACAAATTCATATTCTCTACCTGGGTCCCTCCTGCGCCGAGCATCGCCTTCGATCGAATGCTTTCCGCCCAAGTCGGCACCATAATTCGCCATCCGGTTCCGGACCAGTTTTCCATAGCTGTGATGAGGGCTTGTCCCAATGACTGCATTCACTGCAGCGCACCCAGCAGGCAGGGCGATGTCCTGGAGAGCAGTGTGGTCAAGAGAGCCATCTCTGAGGCTCAGGACTTGGGATCCTATCTCATCACATTCGACGGAGGGGAGACGATGCTGCGAAAAGATCTTCCCCATCTCGTATCCACTGTGGACTCGCGGGCCATTGCCACATCCTTCACCAGCGGTTACAACCTCACTAGGAGCCTAGCGGAAGATCTCAAGCGGGCGGGACTGTATGCCGTGCGAATCAGCATCGACAGTCCCGATGAAGAGGAGCACGATCGCATGCGTGGCCGCAAGGGCGCTTTTCAGGATGCACTTTGCGGAGTCAGAAATGCACTGGATGCGGGACTGCTGGTTGATCTCTTTATGGTGACAGGGCCCCACAACATAGATCGTCTGGAGGATGCCTTCTCTATGGCCCGGGAGCTTGGGGTGCACGAGCTTTCTCTCTATGAGATCGTAGCTGTGGGCCGCTGGTCTGCTCATGAGAATGAAGTGCTTTGTGCCGAAGATGTGCAGAGGCTGGAGAGCTTTCATAAAGAGATGAACCGTAGAGACGGCCCACGCGTGACGGCTCTGCCGTATCTCCTCGGACCGGATATGTTCGGATGCTTTGCGGGCCGCAGGTGGATTCATGTTGACGGAGCAGGCGAGGCGCTGCCCTGCGCCTACATGCCACTTGGATTTGGGAATATCAAGGAGAAGAGCCTGAGAGAGATATGGAGAGATATGATCCGCTACCCATGGTTCCATAAAAGATGCTCCTGCCAGATGAGGGACCCGAAATTCCGGAAGGCCCACCGGCAGATCCTGGAGTGACAACCACGTACGGTGATGCTCCTGGACGAACGCATGGATCTCGCGCAGGATAATAAGTTTATGTTATTAATATCTTATTATATAACGGTGTTTGTCGAATAACCATTAGCCTTATCAAGTAATAATCAGCATGCCATTTTCAATAGTGCCAGATAGAAGGAGAGTGGGCTAACCTCACCGACATTTATGGCGCTTAAAAACGGAGGTTACGAAATCATGCGATTCAAAATGTGGATCTTATCATCTTTGCTCTTCATTGCCTTTCTGATAGTTATGGCTCATGGCATCAACTGGAGCGATACGAGTGGAGATTCTGATGAAATGATAAGTTCCGGGTAGACGGAAGTAATATCCTCCCCAGAGCCTGCATCGGCCAATACCCCAAAGAAGTCAAGGGAGGCTCAAAAGAACAAGAGCTCGCTGGATTGGACCATGCCGAGCACACTCGATGGAACCGGAAGCACCCCAAAGGCGTCCAGAGCTGATTCCAGTCAAGCAAGCAGCTCGACAGATCAATCTACTTCCAGCTCAGAAAATGCTGGCGCTTCTGCTGCAGCATCCTCAACGGCTGAGACGGAGCTGCCCCCCACAACTGCAGAGGCTCCGGTAATGTCGTCTGTAGCAGGAAGCTGGTCATTTAAGCTGATCGATAGCATCGAGCGGAATCTGATTCTTTCCCTCTTCCAGAATAAGGATAATGTCTTTGGAACCGGAAAGATAAGGGATGGAAACAAAACCCTTGATATATCGGCATCAGGATCGGTTCAGGATAATATGATGGATCTGGCCATCAGCTCTACAGGAAGCGTGAGCCTCTACAAGCTGAAGCTGGAACTCGGAAATGAGACCGCTTATGGAGATTATCAGGCATATTCCGCAAGTGGAGAATCCTGGAACGGAAGTGCAGACGGTCAGATGACTGCACCCCTGTAGAGCCGATCCAATGGCTTTATGCTAATGGCGCCAGGCCCCCATCATTTTTCTTTTCGAGTCTTTCCGGCTATATTGGATCTCAATTATTATGCGCTATGTATCTGTTAATTCTTTATTAATTTATAATTTTTATTTTTTTAACTCTGAATTCGTTTTTCGCTATTGTGACATCTAAACCTTAATATAGTATATATTATTCATATTAAATTATATTTCTTGCTGCCGTTTCAAAGGATAACTTTTTAATCTTCGAGGTGCGCTTAATGTGCAGGAGGTATTAAGAGAATGGGATATAAGTGTGAGTTAATAGCCTTGGCTTTGGTTATATGCATTTCAATGGCAATATTTGCCCAAGGTCAAAATGATGGAACCGAAAATCAAGCCGGGTCTGGCGGTTATACGATTTCAAAGGATACAACGCAATCTTTTCGAAATGAGGACCTGTTTACAGTCAGAAAGGACACGGGAATGAGCGCCAATGCAGTGGAAAAAGGTGTCAGGACCCCCGTTACCATCGTAAAGGGATTGGGATTTGCAGCCGCCCAGGGAGCCTGGTCCTTTACATTGACAGATATTTCGACGAAGTATCTCAAGCTCGACCTTTACCAGAATGAAGATGCAGTATATGGTTCAGGCGTGTTGACCGATAACGGAGTCATGACACAGGTTACCGCAGGAGGCAGTGTGCTGGGCGACAAGCTTGCCCTCTTTGTGATTCCGGTCGGCAGCCAGAACCTCTACCGCTTCAGCCTGACCATGACC
>CABMDX010000102.1 GCA_902385025.1 uncultured archaeon
AGGGCCGTAGAGCAGAATGCCTTTGGGAGCCTCGATCCCCAGGCGTCTGAAGCTCTCAGCATTGCGAAGCGGCCACTCCACGGCCTCCACAAGAAGCTGCTTGACGGTCTCCAGGCCACCGATGTCCTCCCAGCTTACATTGGGAACCTCTACAAGGATCTCACGCATGGCAGAGGGTTGCACCTCTCTGAGCGCCGCCTCGAAGTCATCCTTTTGCACAATGAGCCTGTCCAGGATATCCTTGGGAATGGTGACTTCATCCAAATCGATCTCCGGAAGAATGCGGCGAAGTGCATTCATGGCCGCCTCCCTGCTTACGGCTGAGATGTCTGCCCCTACGAAGCCGTAGGTTCTCCTGGCATATTCATCCAGGTCCACATCTTCGTGCAGAGGCATGGCGCGCGTGTGGATCTGAAAGATCTCCATGCGCCCTTCCATGTCTGGAACGCCCAGCTCTATCTCCCGGTCAAAGCGTCCGGGCCGGCGCAGTGCCATGTCCAGAGCTTCTGGCCGGTTGGTGGAGCCTATTACGATCACGTTCTTCCTTTCCTTCAGGCCGTCCATGAGCGACAGAAGCTGAGCTACGACGCGTCTTTCCACCTCGCCGGTCACATCCCCGCGTTTTGGTGCAATGGAGTCCAGCTCATCCAGGAAGATGATGGCAGGCGTGTTCTTCTCCGCTTCCTCGAAGATGTCTCGCAAAGCTTTTTCGCTTTCTCCGTAGTACTTGGACATGATCTCTGGGCCATTGATGCTTATAAAGTAGGCCTCGCTCTCATTGGCCACCGCCTTGGCGAGCATGGTCTTACCAGTGCCAGGCGGGCCATGCAGCAGTACACCCTTGGGCGGATCGATCCCCAGACGGTCAAATAGCTCGGGATGCTTAAGCGGAAGCTCAATCATCTCACGGACCTTGGTTATAACCGGCTTTAGGCCGCCGATGTCCTCGTAGACCACAGATGGCACGGAGCGCTCCGGAGTCTCCACTGCCTGGGGAAGAAGCTCGATCTCCGTTCCTTCAGAGATCTTAACAATTCCTCCGGGGCTCGTGGAAATGACTCTGAGCTTGATCTCGCCAAGGCCAAAGGCTTGGGCGCCCAGGAATCCACGGAATATCTCCTCGAACATGGTCTCCCTGCCCATGGAATCCGTGGGAGGCTTGCGGACGCTGGTAGTGGATATGACGTCGCCCCGAATGAGGGGCCGGCCATTGAAAACCTTGGTGAGGACATCTCCAGGAGCGAAGATCTGCATGCCCTGCGTGACCGGAGCTAGCGTAACGTGCTTGGCCTCGCTCCAGACAGCCTTCTTGATCTCCACGTACTGGCCGATGCTCGTTCCCGCATTGGATCTGATCAGGCCGTCCATTCTGATCATGTCCATGCCCTGATCCTGAGAATAGGCACTTACGGCCAGAGCTGCAGTGGGCCGGGAGCCTGTCACCTCAACCACATCCAGAGGGCGAGCACCTATTCTCTCCAGGAACTCCTCGCCTATCCTGACAATGCCCTTTCCCACATCGCCCTGATTTGCCTCAGATACCTTAAGCCTTATATTTTCGCCTTCGGTCATGTATTTCTTGCACCTGCTTTCTGCCCTAATATTGGGCTTTTATTTTTTAAGTAGTTTCCCATAGGTCTGTCTGCAGCCAGGGTTCCAGAATATGCTTCAATGCAGCAATTCTTCATGAAACCATCTTGCCTAGTTCATCTTCAATGAAGGCATTCATTTCCCTGCAGTAGCCGTGCTGCGTGCAGCCGACTTCATGCCAGCTCCTGGGAGAGGCGGCATGGTCAAATGTCTGCTTGGCATCTTCATAAGGAATAACGGTATCATTTCTGGAATGAATCATGACCAGCATTCTCGGTGAAATCTTTCCCATATATGTCTCTGGGTCAATCGATCTGTAAAATCTTATCATCATTGGATCGGTCAGCCTTCCGGATGTAATGGCAGCATCCGCTCCATAGCCGCAGGTGCTGATGGCGAGAACGCCCCTCGCTCTCGGATCAAGGGCGCAGGCAATTAATGCAAAGCGGCCTCCGTTGCTCTCACCAGCATAGATAATATTCTCCGGATCAATCGCGAGCTGCTGGCGCAGGATCTGAGCCGCGGCCAGAGCGTCATATACCATCTTGTGCTCTGTCGGTTCCATGCCCTTCAGAAAAAGCTGCAAATCGCCCTGCGGATCAATGCCTCCCAGGTTTCGCTGGTCGAGGGCAAGGCTGGCGTATCCGAGCTCTGCCAGATACTTCGCCAGCACTTGTTCGCGTTCTTTTGTCACCGAGGCTCCGCCGAGCAGCACTATTCCAGGGATGCTGATGCTGCCATTCCCTGCTCCTTTTATTTGCGCTCCCTGTGATGGAATTCTGAGGAGGCCCTCTATCATCTGACCTCTGCTGCTGAAGCTGACGGGGGTCAGGCTGGAGTTGGAATCATCTTCAGGAGGGACAGCTTGATACTGGGGCATGACGACTGAATACTCCAGAAGGCCATCATCTGTCACCTTCCAGTCTTTGTCTCCGGAGGCGGACCATGTGCCCGAAAAGATGAGCGCTGCTGCCAGCATTGCTGTGATTATGCACGCAGCCAACAATCCTGCTCTCGTCCTTTGCATTGCCGTTGTTCCGCCTCTATCAGAGGTTATTTTTGAGCTTTTCAGATGCTTGGTTTCCATTCATCGTTATTGAGCCTGACAAGCTGCCCGGTCTCATTTACCTCAAAGCCGATGGGAACCTTTCCCCAGCTCCAGAGGTCTCCAGCAGCCTTTTGTGTCTTGGCCCGGGGCCCGGATGAAACCTCAGGTAACGCATTCAGATCGGGAGTGATTTGAGGTTCGCTGGAGGGCTGGCCAGATGTGCTGGTTGTATTGATGTTAATAACTTCGGTCATGTTCTGGCTCGTGTTATTGGCTGCGGTCCCGGCCTGGTTATCGGATAGGCTTGTCAGAACTGCCATTCCGGATTCCCGGCTGATACTGATAGGTTCAGCCGACAGGCAATTTGGGGCCAGAGCCAATAATATTATCGTTAGTATTGTTAATCTTTCCATATCCATTTCACCTGTGAGATTCTTTCGGATTTTATTAGTGACTGATAGATCTTTCCGGTCTTCATATCTAACCATTATTCCTGCCATCTATACCTTTCTGTAGACGAAGATGTGCCGGGTCGATTTTAGTGTATCTTCACTATGTGCTTTGGAAAATATGAACGCTTCAGATGAAGGCTCTCTGTCTCTTCTCATTGTAAGCTTTGATATGATCTACAGCCCTGGAAATCTCGGGGTCCGCAGGCAAATGCCTTATCAGTCTCTCCATATAGCCGTTCTCCTCAATACAGGAGAGTGTGAAGGGAAAATATATATCATAGGCCCAGCTCAGGTACATCAGCTTTATATCGCTCAGGTTTTTCAAAACAGCTATCCTCACCATTTTACCCTGCAGGATGTCAGAGATCGCCTCCATAGAAAATACATTACTGTCGTCAAGCCCATAGTCCAGAGCAGAATTCGGATTTTGTGCTCTTTCATCAAAGTGTAATGTCAATAACCCCAGGATATCCAATTTGTCGGCATCCCTGATCAGACGGGAATAAAGGAGGCTATCTGCCTTTTCCGTATCCGGGATCGCAAATTTGTTGTGGAGCCAGATGGCCCTTTGAAGCAGGTATCTCTCTCTTCCCGGCAGGTCCTTCAAGATACCAGAGCGACCCAGCACCTTCAGACCGAGGGCGGCATGGTCCACTGTGATGCGATCATTGAAGGAGCCAAAGATCTGCAACTGCTCGAAGCGGCCTATATCGTGAAAGAGTGCGATGGCCTTGGCGAGCCTCATGTCTATCCTTCTTAGGCCCGTGGATTTTGCGATCTTGGTGATATTGTCGCAGACCCTGTAAGTATGATTCAGCTTGAGAATAATATTTTTCTCAGTTTCCTGGTTCTGGCTATGAAAGCCGTTTGTGTAGTCATCAAACCATCTATGGCAAATTGAGAGATCTTTCTCATTCATGGGCAGCTTTCGAGCTGATCGAAAGCTATAAAACGCTTTTGCCAGAGCGATAAATTATATGAGAATGAGACGTCTCCGTTAGCTAAATATAGTGATTATATCATATAAAAGATGAAAATCATGAGAGACTATCGAGGTCAAGTCGCACGGATTGCGCTTTTACTTGTCATAGCTATATTTATTGCTTTATATTTGCCGTCCTCCGGACAGAACGATGCAAATTCTTATGCTCCATTAAATGAAAGCAAAGCTACTGACTATGCAAAGATGCCAGAAGGCCTTGATGGATCAATAGAATCAAACTCCCAAGATGCAATGGCTCTATACGAACAGGGCTATCAGCTACTAGAGGTTGGCCGATACCAGGAAGCGGTTCAAGCCCTTGATGCTGCTATAGGACTATTTGCAGAAGACTCTAACGCCAAAGATAATCCGGATCTGGAAGGTGCAATATATGACAAGGCACTGGCGCTCTGGATGCTCCATCAACTGGATGAATCAATGAGTTCTCTGGATGATGCTGTAAAAATAAATCCAGACAACGCTGATGCCTGGCTATTAATGGGCAGGATTTTCTATGAGCAAAACAATTATGAAGAAGCAGGAAATGCCCTGGATAGAGCGGTCGAAATAGATCCGTACAAAGGGCTGGCATGGTTTAATAAGGGCCTGGTCAATTTTGCAATTGGCAATTATAAGGAAGCCATCCGATGCTATTATTTAGCCATCGAGAATGGGGGGAATGTCCCCTCTGCATGGAATAATATTGGAACGGTTTTATACGAGGAGCAGAGATATAGCGAAGCTATTGACAAATTCAATAGAGCGATCGATGCGTATAAACTATTTCCTGAAGCATACTACAATAAGGGTCTTGCGCTTCAACAGCTTGGGATACAGGAAGCGAATGATAGCAGATATCTGGAGGCCATTGGATTATACAATATTGCTCTGGAGTTAAGACCGGGCTACATTGATGCTTTAAATAACAAAGGCATTGCTTTATCTGCTCTTGGCAGAAGTGCACAGGCAAACGAGGTATTCATCAAGGTCAGGGCCATGAGATTGGACTCTTGGCATAAAGCCGAGATTTTTATCATATTCCTCGCAGCCTATGTTTTATTATTGTATAGCTATCTTCTTATCAGAAGGCGCAGGATTTCCAGAGCAATAGATCTATTATCGGTTAACGTCTTTGGTTTCTTTTCCCTTGGATGGATTCTCTCAGGCTTTTTCTCCGGGGCATTATTGGAGCTATTTTTTTGGATCGGATTAATTGTCGTAATTGCAATTGCCATCGTATGGTCGCTGCTGGGATACCTGGACCTTCCACTCCATTCAATCGATTACAAAGGCAGTCGGTCGCATTTATCTGAAGTGCCAACGTTTTTGGCAGCTTCCGTGATTATTTGCTATCCTATTATTGCATCCCTGGGATATTTCCGCTATCTCATTCCCTCGGAGCAGGCATCGCTGAAGATATTTCAATTTGCGATTATTGCCATCTTTTTGATAGGGTTGATCCTGACCATACCAGAACTGATCAGGGATTTGCTTTCAAAGAATCAAGACCCGGAAATCCGCAAGCTTCTCCTGCTCTTTCAATCAGGATATCTGGTAATAATCTTTGTTTTTCTCGCTCTGATAATTTGGAGCATTGAGATTGCCACCGATGAAATAAAGGTGAGGTTTGTCCTCATTTTGGCATTATCGGTTTTATTGTTCGCGTTTATCATTCCATATTTCTCTGGATGGCAGAGATCAAGAGGCTGGCGCACGCACTTAATTGAGGAAAAAATAGTCTGGATCGACCGATTATTGGATATTCTCGACTTTCCGAGCAGCAGCAAATACATTTCGAAATTGCAGGGTCTTCAGAGGGATATTGAGAATGAAGAAGAAGAGTTCATGAGAATTGAAAAGATATCTGGATGTTGTTTATCCAAGAAGGAGCATGAATCGACTCCCACGATGAATGGCATTTGCTCTTCCATCGCCCCCAAGACCGCATCTCCTGGTGAAAAGAGGGATGGTGAAAAAAGGGAGATAGACTCTACAGATCCGAGATTTGATTACATAGTTTTTATAAGGCAGCTTGGAAAAGGAATCGATGAGTGCCTTGAAGAGCTAAGACTCTTAAAGGTTGGTCCTGATGCTTCTTGGTCTGCACTGGCAAAGGGCTATGCTTCTGCCTTTCGCACCCGGAAAGAAGAGCTGCTTTCTCTCCTGGAAAAAGAGAGAGAGGCCAAGCCACTGCTATGGATCGGCATAAGCTTTATCTTTACAGGTATCCTGAGCCAGATTCTCGGCAACTTCAGCGGTTCGGTCGGCACGGCCATCAGCTATGTTGGCAATTTCTCAAGCACTCTGGCCCAGGTCTCTGTGATCCATCCCTGATATCTCATGTGCCAGTATCAGTAAGGAAACGTCTGCTGCACTGATGATTGTGTCGGATTCAATGCCGGTCTATTTAATCCAGGGGCCATGTTTCCTACAGAGGCATTTAT